>JAGOVZ010000030.1 GCA_018060485.1 Ottowia sp.
TGGATGCCGTTCCACTTCTCCGGCCGCTGGCAGGGCGTCGACATGCTGCCCTACTACCCCGAGGGTGCGCACCCGGTGGTGCGCGGTGAGGCCGTCAACACCGGCACGACGTATGGCTACGACAGCGTGACCATGATGCAAGAAAGCAAGACGACGATCTGCAACGTCGAGAAAGCATGAACCACGCCCACCCTGTGGCCGGCTTGCTGCGCAGCCGTCCTTCCCTCAAGGGACAACACCAGCGGCCCGGACAAGCCGGCTCCGCGGTGTTCCCCGCCGGCCGCGCACGCTCGCCGCGCCGCGCGTCAACGATCACGCATTGAAGCAAGGGGAGTCCGAAGATGGCCCGAATGAAATTCATCTGTGACGCCGAGCGCTGCATCGAATGCAACGGCTGCGTCACCGCCTGCAAGAACGAGAACGAGGTGCCCTGGGGCGTCAACCGGCGCCGCGTGGTGACACTGAACGACGGCGTGCCGGGCGAGAAGTCGATCTCGGTGGCCTGCATGCACTGCTCCGACGCACCCTGCATGGCGGTGTGCCCGGTCAACTGCTTCTACCGCACCGAAGAAGGCGTGGTGCTGCACGACAAGGACGTGTGCATCGGCTGTGGCTACTGCAGCTACGCCTGCCCGTTCGGCGCGCCGCAGTTCCCGAGCAAAGGCACCTTCGGCGTGCGCGGCAAGATGGACAAGTGCACCTTCTGCGCCGGCGGGCCGGAGAAAAACGGCAGCCAGGCCGAGTTCGAGAAATACGGTCGCAACCGGCTGGCCGAAGGCAAGCTGCCCGCTTGCGCCGAGATGTGTTCCACCAAGGCGCTGCTGGCGGGCGACGGCGACATGGTGGCCGACATCTTCCGCACCCGCGTGGTGGCCCGCGGCAAGGGCGCCGAAGTGTGGGGCTGGGGCACGGCCTACGGCAACAGCGGCACGGCCACACCACCCGCGGGCGGCGCCGGCACGAGCGCGCCGAACGCGCAACCGAGCGGAGGCAAATCATGAAAGCGCGCACTCTCCTTTGCGCTGCGGCCTGCGCTGCCGTGCTGGCGCTCGCCGGCTGTGGCGAGAAATCGCAAGACCTCGGCACCAGCGCCAAGCTGGATGCGCCGCCCTACGACGGCACCGGCGTGGCGTCGTTCACCGCGCCGGGCTGGAAAGCCGGCGACGCCAACAGCTGGACGCAGGCATTGCGCACGCGCGGCCAGTACGGCCAGAACGAGTACACGCGCATCCTGAACACCACGGCGAATAAGTAAGGGGGTGTCGACATGCGCTGCATGACCCTGTTCAACGCCGCCGTGGTGTCGCTGGCGGCGATTGGCGCCAGTTGGGCGCAGAGCGCGCCGGCCAGCGCGGCAGATGCCGCTTCGGCGCCCGCAGCGGCGGCCGCCCCGGCGCCGGCCCCAGCGCCGGCGGCCACCATGCCCGGCATCCGCAGCGCCAACATTTTCGAGATCGCACCCGGCGCCGCGTCCGACCCCAACTACGCCAACCAGACCAATGGCGAGCGCGCTCGCGTGCAACCCGGCAACAACGCGCCCATGTGGCGCGCCATCGGCGCTGGTGCCACCGGGTACAGCAGCTTGCCCAAATCCGAGGCGCCAGAGGCCGGCAACCTGATCCAGCCCAAGGTGCAGTACCCGGGCTCGCGCTTTGCCAGCGCGGGCGAGGCCTGGCGCCAGGTGCGCAACCACCGGCTGCTGCCCTACGGCGCGGCGCTGCTCGGCATCGTGGTGCTGGCGCTGGCGATCTTTTTCTTCACCATCGGGCCGCTCGGCCACCGCGAACCCGAAGGCACGCCGCGCCCCATTGAGCGTTTCACGCCGTTCGAGCGCGCGGCGCACTGGACCAACGCCGCCGCCTTCATTCTGCTGGCGCTGTCGGGCCTGACCATGGCGTTTGGCAAGTACTTTCTGCTGCCGGTGCTGGGCCTGCACCTGTCGGGCTGGCTGACCTACCTGCTGAAGAATGTGCACAACTTCGTCGGGCCGTTCTTTGCCGTCTCGCTGCTGGTGATCATCCTCACCTTCGTCAAGGACAACATCGTGAGCCTGGCCGACATCAACTGGCTGGCCAAGCTGGGCGGCATGTTCTCGAAAGAGCAGGTGCCCTCGCACCGCTTCAACGCGGGCGAAAAGGTCATCTTCTGGTGGGGGGTGACCTTCCCGGGCATCGTCGTCGTGGCTTCGGGCTTCGTGCTCAACCAGCTGGTGCCGAACATGCAGTATCTGCGCGGCGACATGCAGATCGCGCACATGATCCACCTCACCGCCGGTCTGATCATGATGGCGCTCATCCTGGGCCACATCTACATGGGCACGGTGGGCATGCATGGCGCTTACAAGGCGATGCGCACCGGCTACGTCAGCGAAGAATGGGCGCGCGAGCACCACCAGCTCTGGTACGACGACATCGTGGCCGGCAAGATCCCGGCGCAGCGCACGACCGAGCCCGCGCCCGCCCAGCCGCCCATCGCGCCGGCCGCTCCGATTTGAAAGGTTTCCGCATGAAACGCGTGTTGCTACCCCTCATCGCCCTGGGTTTCTGCGCCGGCGTGCTGGCCAAGCTGCCGCCGCTCAGCCCCGAAGCCAAGGCCAAGGCCGACGAGGCCGCCGCCAAGACGGCCTGGCAAGCCAAGGTCGATGGTTACCGCCTGTGCCAGGTGCAAGACCGCGTGGCCGCCAAGTACCGCGAAAGCGCCCGCGCCGCCGGCAAGACGCTGGCCCCGGCCGTGACCACGCCGCCGTGCACCGACCCCGGCCCGTTTGTCTACACGCCGACCGAGGTCAAGCCGCTGGAGCAGGCCGGCGCCCATTCGCCCGCCGCCACCGCCGCCACGCCGCCGGTGAACACGCCGCAGACGCAGGCCGAAGTCAAGAGCGGGTTCAGCCCGGCCACGGCCGCCTCGGCGCCGCCGGTGGCCACTGCGGCCTCGGGCGTGGCGCCCGCCGCCAGCACGGTGCCGCCGGCCAAGCCCTGAACGGTGGCGGCCAGGCAAGCGCTGCGTCGATCCACCCAAGGCCACGCGGCACCCGCGTGGCCTTTATGCTTGTCGCCATGAACGCCCGCATCCCCGCTGACGTGCCGCGCCTGACCGAGGCGAAAGCGCCGCTCACCGACGAGATCGAGGTGACCGACGAGCACGGCCAGCGCCAGCGCGCGTCGATTCCGGCCGAGCGCGCGCTCACCGTCTACGTCGACAAGCGCGAGATCGTCACGCTGATGACGCTGGGCGCGCACCCCGAGTGGCTGGTGCTGGGCTACCTGCGCAACCAGCGGCTGGTGGCGTCGGCCGATGAGATCGAAGCCATCACCGTCGATTGGGAAGTCGGCGCTGCCGCCGTCACCACTCGGCGCGGCATCGAGCGCATTGCCGAGCGCACGGCGCAGCGCGTGGTCACCACCGGCTGCGGCCAGGGCAGCGTGTTCGGCGACTTGATGGCCGACATCGACGCCATCGACCTGGGCGCCGGTCACATCACGCAGGCCCAGCTCTACGGCGTGGTCAACGCCATCCGCTTGCAGGAAAGCACGTACAAATCGGCCGGCTCGGTGCACGGCTGCGCGCTGTTTCAGGGCGAGCGCATGCTGATCTTTGTCGAGGACGTGGGCCGCCACAACGCCATCGACACCATTGCCGGCTGGATGTGGCTGCAGGATGCGGCCACGCAGGCGGGCAGCGACAAGCTGTTCTACACCACCGGCCGGCTGACCAGCGAGATGGTCATCAAGTCGGCGCAGATGGGCGTGCCCATCGTCGTCTCGCGCAGCGGCATCACGCAGATGGGCTGGCAGGTGGCGCGGCGGCTCGGCCTGTGCGCCATCGGGCGGGCGATGAACAAACGCTTCCTCTGCTACAGCGCGCCTGAGCGCTTGCAGTGGCAGCCTGAACTGGCCGGCGGATCAATATTAAATTGATAGCTGCTCGCGCTGTTCTATCAGGCGCTGGAGGCAGTTTTCATTCAAAAATCCCCGTCCGAGACGCTTGGCTGAGCCTTGCGTTAAGGTGCGCATCATGAACACATCCTTCTGGGCGCTGGGCTGGCGCACCTTGTGGCGCGACCTGCGCTCGGGCGAGCTGCGGCTGTTGATGGTGGCCGTCACGCTGGCGGTGGCGGCGCTCACGGCGGTGGGCTTTTTTTCCGACCGCCTGCAGGCCGGCCTGCAGCGCGACGCGCGCCAGCTGCTGGGTGGCGATGCGGTGGTGGTCAGCGACAACCCGCCCGCCGCGCCGTGGGTCGAGCAGGCCGATCGGCTCAAGCTCAGGCACGTGCTGACGCTCACGTTCCCGACCATGGGCCGCGCGGACGACGCACAGGGCGGCGCGACGCGGCTGGTGGCGTTGAAGGCGGTGGGCGACGGCTATCCGCTGCGCGGTCAGCTGCGGCTGGCGCGTGATGCCGCAGACCGCGAAGGCCAGCCCACGTCCGGCATCCCCGAGCGCGGCACGGTTTGGGTCGATGCCGCGCTGCTCGAAGCGCTGGCGCTGAAAAGCGGCGACGCGCTGCTGCTGGGCGACGCCCGTTTTCGCATTGCCGAGCTGATCGCGTTGGAGCCCGACCGCGGCACCGGCTTCATGACCTTCGCCCCGCGCGTGATGCTGAACGCCGCCGACCTGAGCGCCACCGGCCTGGTGCAGCCGGCCAGTCGCATCACCTACCGCCTGGCCGTGGCGGGCGACGAGCCGGCGGTGCGCCAATACCTGACCTGGGCCGAGGCCGAGGTGAAAAAGCCCGAGGTGCACGGTGTGCGGCTCGAATCGCTGGGCAGCGGCCGACCCGAGATGACACGCACGCTGGACCGCGCCGAGAAGTTCCTCAGCCTGGTGGCGCTGCTGGCGGCGCTGCTGTCGGCGGTGGCGGTGGCGCTGGCCGCGCGCGGCTTTGCGGCGCGGCATCTGGACGATTGCGCCGTGCTGCGCGTGCTGGGCCTGCCGCAGCGCGCCATCGCCGGTGCGTACACGGTCGAGTTCGTGCTGGTCGGGCTGGCCGCCAGCGCGGCCGGCGTGCTGATCGGCTACGCCGTGCACCACGTGTTCGTGGCGCTGCTGGCCGGGCTGGTCGACGCCGCGCTGCCGCCGCCCAGCGTGTGGCCGGTGCTGTTTGGCATCGGCATCGGGCTGACGCTGCTGGTCGCCTTTGGCCTGCCGCCGGTGCTGCAACTGGCGCAGGTGCCGCCGCTGCGCGTGCTGCGGCGCGACGTGGGGGCGCTCAAGCCCGCGTCGCTGGCGGTGCTGGGTCTGGGCGTGGCGGGCTTTGCGGCGCTGCTGCTGGCCGTCAGCTCGGACTTGACGCTGGGCCTGATCGCCGTCGGCGGCTTTGCCGGCGCGGCGGCCGTGTTCGCGCTGCTGTCGTGGGTGGCGGTCAAGGGCTTGCGCCGTGCCGTCAACGAACAGACCGCGCCGCGCTGGCTGGTGCTGGCCACGCGGCAGATGTCGGCGCGGCCGGCCTACGCCGTGGTGCAGATCAGCAGCCTGGCGGTCGGCCTGCTGGCGCTGGTGCTGCTGGTGCTGCTGCGCACCGACCTCATCAGCAGCTGGCGCGCCGCCACGCCGGCCGATGCGCCGAACCGCTTTGTCATCAACGTCATGCCGGACCAGGGCGAGGCATTTCGCGCCACCTTGAAGGATGCCGGCGTGACGAAGATGGACTGGTACCCCATGTTTCGCGGCCGGCTGGTGGCCATCAACGGCAAGCCGGTCAACCCCACCGACTTCAGCGACGACCGCGCGCAGCGGCTGGTGGATCGGGAATTCAACCTCTCGCACGCGGCCGAGCGCCCGCCCCACAACGAGATCAGCGCCGGCCGCTGGCAGCCGAACGAAGCGGGCGCCGTCAGCGTCGAGCAGGGGCTGGCCGAGACGCTGGGGCTTAAATTGGGCGACCGCATGACCTTCGACATCGCCGGCACGCCGGCTGAAGGAAAGATCACCTCGCTGCGCAAGGTCGACTGGGCGTCGATGCACGCCAACTTCTTCGTCATGTTTCCTCTGGCCGAGATGCCGGACATGCCGATCACCTACATCGCCGCCTACCGTGCGCCGGAAATCTGGCCCCCACGCGCCTCCGCTTCGCGCGAGTCGCTGCCCCCCGAGGGGGCGCGCGCCACCTTGGGGCGGCCCGGCGGTGGCGCGGCCGGCTTCGACAACGCGCTGGTGCGGCAGTTTCCGAACATCACCAACGTCGACATGAGCGCCACGCTGGCGCAGGTGCAGCGCGTGCTGGACCAGGTGATCCGCGCGGTGGAGTTCCTGTTCGGCTTCACGCTGATGGCCGGCTTGATCGTGCTGTTTGCCGCCGTCAGCGCCACGCGCGAGGAGCGTGCGCGCGAATTCGCCATCATGCGCGCCGTCGGTGCCTCCAGCCGCCTGCTGGGCGACGTGCAGCGTGCCGAGCTGGTGGGCGTCGGTTTGCTGGCGGGCTTTCTGGCCAGCGCAGTCGCCGTGGGCGTCGGATGGGCCATGGCGCGTTATGCGTTCGAGTTCAACTGGACCGCCTCGCCCTGGGTGCCGCTCGCCGGCAGCGCGGTCGGCGCCGTGCTGGCGCTGGTGGCCGGCTGGTGGGGCCTGCGCGATGTGCTGCGGCGGCCGGTGGTCGAGACGCTGCGCCGCGCGGCGGCCGAGTAGGGTGTCACGCGATGCTTCACATCGCTATGATTTGAATAGCTGCCAGCGCTTGATGGACAAGCGCTGCAGCCTGTTTTGATCATGAATGGCGGTCTTCGCCGTGACACCGTGCGGTCAACCGGCTGTCACACGCGCAGCGCAGCATGCGGCTTTTCTTCAAGCCGTTCCGAGCCATGCGCACTGCCTTGCCTTCGCCTTCCCGCCGCTTCATGCTGTGCAGCCTGACCGCCGCCGCGCTCGTCCTCACCGCCTGCGGCGGCAGCGACGACAACAACACGCCCGCCGACCTGGCCGGCAGCAGCGCCACGCTGGCCGTGCTGTCGACCACCGACCTGCACACCAACATCCTCGGCTACGACTATTTCAAGCTCGCCGCCGACCCGAGCTACGGCTTTGACCGCGCCGCCACGCTGATTCGCAGCGCGCGCAGCGAGTTCGCCAACAGCCTGCTGGTGGACAACGGCGACACCATCCAGGGCACGGCGCTGGCCGACTATCAGGCGCAGGTCAGCCCGCTGCCGTGCACGCAGCAACTGGCCATGTACAAGGCGATGGCGGTGCTGAAGTACGACGCCGGCACGCTGGGCAACCACGAGTTCAACTACGGCCTGCCGTTTTTGAACCAGGTGCTGGGCGGCGGGCTGGATGTCGAGGGCGTCGACAAGAACCAGAAGTGCGCCGGCGCCGGCTTTCCGATGGCGCTGGCCAACGTTTACAGCGTGAAAAGCGGCCAGCCGCTGGTGGCGCCGTATCAGATCATCGAGCGCCAGTTGTCGGCCACCGACAAGGACGGCAAACCCGTCACGCTGCCCGTCAAGATCGGCGTGATCGGCTTCACCACGCCCGGCATCCTGAACTGGGACAAGCGCTTTGTCGAAGGCAAGCTGCGCATCGACGGCGCGGTGGAATCGGCGCGCAAGTACGTGCCCGAGTTGCGCGCCAAGGGCGCCGACGTGGTGGTCGCCCTGCTGCACGGCGGGCTGGACGCTTCGACCTATCAGCCGACGATGGAAAACCCCGGCCTGCACCTCGCCCAGGTGCCCGGCATCGACGCCATGGTGATGGGCCACCAGCACGGCGTGTTTCCCGACCGCGGCGCCAACCCCGGCTACAAGCAGCCGGGCGTGGACAACGCCGCCGGCACCGTGAATGGCGTGCCGGCGGTGATGCCCAGCTCATGGGGCAAGGCGCTGGGCGTGATTGCGCTGAAACTGAAGTGGGACGGCAAGGCCTGGTCCATCGACAAGGCCGCGACCCAGGTCGAGGCGCGCAGCACCGTCACCGGCAAGGACGCGGCCGGCAAGACCACCTACGTCGCCGCCGACAGCGCCGTGGCCGCGGCCGTGCAGGCCGAGCACCAGGCGGCCATCGAGTACGTCAAGACGCCCATCGGCCAGACCGATTTCCGCATGAGCACGCTGTTGGCCGACGTGGGCGATCCGGGCGCGATCCAGCTCGTCAACCAGGCGCAGCAGGACTACGTGAGCCGCTACATCCAGGCCAGCCTGCCGCAGTACGCCAGCCTGCCGGTGCTGAGCGTCAGCGCGCCGTTCAAGAGCGGCTTCCAGGGCCCGGCCGACTACACCGACGTGGCCGCCGGCCCGCTGGCCATCAACAGCGCGGCCGACTTGTACCTGTACCCCAACACCGTGTACGCGGTGAAAGTGAACGGCGCGCAGATCAAGGACTGGCTGGAGGCCGCGGCCCAGCGCTTCAACCAGATCGACCCGGCCAAGACCGCGCCGCAGCAGCTCATCAGCAGCTTCCCCGGCTACAACTTCGACATGTTCACCACGCCCGAGGTGCAGTACGAGATCGACGTCACGCAGGCCAAGGGCAACCGCATCAAGGGCCTGACCTACAAGGGCCAGCCCATGAGCGCCACGCAGGACTTCGTCATCGCCACCAACAACTACCGCGCCACCAGCGGGCGCGGCTTTTTGCCGGTGCTGGATGGCACGGCCACCATTTACGCCAGCCCGGACGCCAACCGCGACGTGGTGATCAGCTACATCAAGGCGCACCCGCAAGTCACCCGCGCCGCCAACGGCAGCGCCAAAAGCTGGCGCTTTGCCAGGACGCCGACGGCCGGCAAGGTGCTGTTCAGCGGCGGCCCGAACGCGCTGGGCGTGGCGCAGGCGGCGGGCCTGACGAACATCGCGCTGGAGCAAGCCGACGACGGTGCGGGCCGCTCGGTGTATTCGATCGACCTGGGGCGCTGACGCACCGCCACGGTGCATCGATACTATTGTTGTGATAGCTGCCAGCGCTTGTCCATCAAGCGCTGGCGCCGTTTTTTGCCTTGAAAAACTGGTCTGACAAGCGCGGCGTTGACAACGAAATTAGAGCTTGCTCTCTGTAGGTCAACACCGATATTGCGGGTTTCTACCTAAAACTTTTCGTCTGCTTGTGGTTCACTGAAGGCATGAGTGATACCACCACCAAAACCATCCACCTGGCCCTGCAGGGCGGCGGCGCGCACGGCGCCTTCACCTGGGGCGTGCTGGACGCCTTGCTGGCCGATGGGCGTCTGAACTTCGCCGGCATCAGCGGCACCAGCGCCGGCGCCGTCAATGCCGTGGCGCTGGCGCACGGCTGGGCGCAGGCCGTGGCGGACAAGCAGGACCCGTACGAAGGCGCGCGCGCCAGCCTGGCCCGCGTGTGGAACCAGGTCATGGAACTGGGCGCCGCCAGCGAAAGCACGGCGCGCCTGACCAAGCTGATGATGGGCGCGCTGCCGGGTGCGCTGACGCGTTTTTCGCCCTACCAGACCAACCCGCTCGACATCAACCCGCTGCGCCAGTTGATCGAGCGCGAAATCGATTTCGAGCGGCTGCAAAAGCTGAAGTCGCCGCGCGTGTTCATCGCCGCCACCGACGTCGAGACCGGCCGCGCCGAGATCTTCAGTGGCAAGCGGCTCACGGCGGCGGCCGTTATGGCCTCGGCCTGCCTGCCGCAGCTGTTTCAGGCGCCCGAGATCGACGGCAAGACCTATTGGGACGGCGGCTACTCGGCCAACCCCGCCATCGGCCCGCTGCTGGAGATGGGCGAAACCAGCGACGTGCTGCTGGTGCAGATCAACCCGCTCAAGCGCGCCGGCCGTGCGACCACGGCGGCCGAAATCACCGACCGCGCGAACGATTTGACCTTCAACGCCAGCCTGATCGCGCAGATGCGCAGCATCGCGCTGCTGAACGAGCTGGTGGCGCACGGCATGACGGGCGAGGGCCTGAAACCCATCCACATGCACCGCATCGACGGCGGCAGCGCGCTGGCCGACATGCCGGCGGCCAGCAAGATATCGCCGCAGCGCGCCACGCTGGAAAAGCTGTTTGAACTGGGCCGCGCCTCGGCTCAGCGCTGGCTCAAGCGCCACTACGACGCGGTGGGCGAGAAAAGTTCGGTCAACCTGAAGCGCGACTACGGCGATCCGCTCAAGCTGCAGTACGAAGTGGCCGCCGACGCCGGCAACGATGCCGATGGCGACGACCACCTGGCCGATGAGATCGAGCGCAAGCGCTTTCGCTGGTCGCCCGAAGAGCAGCACATTGCCGCCGACGTGGCCAACCAGGCCGCGGCCCGCGCCGTGCGCGCGGCCAGCGCCGAGGTGGCGCCGGGCGACGACAAGGCGCCGCGGCAGGCCGTGCGCGCCAGCGGCGCGGCGGCGGCGTGAGGGCGGTCGGCAGGCGCCGGGCGCTACTGAAAAAGCAGCTGCTGGCGCTTGACTGACCAGCGCTGCGGCCTGTTTCAGCTTGAAATTGGCGATGAGCGCATCGCACCACGATGGCGCCAGCGGCACGCACGGCGCACGGCGCGCGACGACCTAGAATCCGCGCGTATCCTTCCAGCGCGCGTCGCTACATAAAAAATAGCTGCTCGCGCTTGTCAGACAAGCGCCAGAGCCTATTTTGACCACCCATCCCACCGCTGAACCGACACCGGCAGTGCCCGCCACCCCCTTCGACTGGATGGGCGGCGAGCCGGCGGTGCACGCGCTGGTCGAGCGCTTTTACGACCTGATGGACCTGGAACCCGGCTACGCCGCCCTGCGCGCCACGCACGGCAGCACGCTGGCCGATGCGCGGCAAAAGCTGTTCTGGTTTCTGTGCGGCTGGCTGGGCGGGCCGGACCACTACATCGAGCGCTTCGGCCACCCGCGCCTGCGCATGCGGCACCTGCCGTTTTCCATCGGCATCCGCGAGCGCGACGAGTGGCTGGCCTGCATGGATCAGGCGATGCGCGAGACGGGCGTGGACGAGGCACTTCGGCAGCGCCTGAGCCAGAGCTTCTTCCAGACTGCCGACTGGATGCGGAACAAGGGTGGCTGACACCAAGCATGACTTTGCTGCGCTCAATGATGGGCGCTGGCGCGCCATGACCCATGACCAAGGCGCCGCGTCAGGTGATGCCTTTGGTCATTTTTCATGCGCTCGCCACAGCGCGGTCATTGGTCACCGTGCACGGCCCGCGTGGCCATGCCACCACGCGCCGTCGACATGAGTACCCCGGCGGCAACGACCCCACCCAGCGCCTGGTGGAGCCTCACCGTCACCACCGCCATCCAGGCCATGGTGTCGATGGCGCTGCTCACGCTGCCGGCCATGGCGCCGGCTGTGGCGCGCGCGCTGGCGGTGCCTTCCACGCTGGTGGGCGCTTACGTGGCCCTGTGCTACTTCGCTGCCATGCTGTCGAGCCTGGTCGGTGGCACGCTGGTGCGGCGGCTGGGCGCCATCCGCGTCAGCCAGCTCGGGCTGGGGCTGTGCGCTGTCGGGCTGGCGCTGTGCGCGCTGCCGTGGCTGCCCGCGGTCGCGTTGGGCGCGCTGTGCATCGGCGCCGGCTATGGGCCGATCACGCCGGCCAGCTCGCACCTGTTGGCGCTGACCACGCCGGCGCACCGCATGTCGCTGGTGTTCTCGATCAAGCAGACCGGCGTGCCGGCCGGCGGCATGCTGGCCGGGGCGCTGGTGCCGGGGCTGTCGCTGTGGCTGGGCTGGCAGGGCACGCTGCTGGCCGTGGCGGGCGTGTGCGCGCTGTGCGCGGCGCTGGCGCAACCGCTGCGCGCCGCGCTCGACGCCGACCGCCAGCCGGCCCAGCCGCTGGCGCTGCAGGCGCTGTTCAAACCGATCGGCATGGTGCTCGGGCAGCCGTCGCTGCGCGCGCTGGCGGCGTGTTCGTTTCTGTTTTCGGCGGTGCAGGTGTCGACCACGGCGTACATGGTCACCTACCTGAACGAATCGCTGGGCATGACGCTGTTGGCCGCCGGTGCGGCCTTGTCCGTGTCGCAGCTGGCCGGCGTCGTCGGGCGCATCGCCTGGGGCGCGGTGGCCGACCGCGGCCTCGGGCCGCGCAACACGCTGATGCTGCTGGCCACGCTGATGATTGTCGGCAGCGTGCTGACGGCGCTGCTGCAGCCGCAGTGGCCGACGCTGCTGATCTGGGCCATCGTGGCGCTGCTGGGCGCCTCGGCCATCGGCTGGAACGGCGTTTATCTGGCCACCGTGGCGCGCCAGGCACCGCCGGGGCAGGCCGGCGTGGCGACGGGCGGCACGCTGCTGTTCACCTTCATGGGCGTGGTGTGCGGCTCGCCGGCGTTTGGCGCGCTGGCCGGGGCCAGCGGCAGCTATCGCATCGCCTTCGCCGCGCTGGCGCTGCCGGCCGCGCTGGCGCTGGGCTTGCTGGTGTGGCGCGCGGCACAGGCGCGGCGCGAGCCCGCGGCGCCGAAGCCTTGATGCAGGCCCGAGCGGCGCGGCTTTGTCGCGCGCTGCCAGCGCTAGGATGAAGCCTGATCGCCATGCCCGCATCTCGACCTCAATCGACCGATCTGCCAGCAGAACGCGCTGTGCCGGCGCGAGCGACGGCGTGGGCCGTGCTGGTGTGGGTCGTGGCGTGGGTGATGCTGCGGCTGTCGCTGTCTGAGGCGCTGAAATGGGACTACGGCGAGCAGATGCTGTGGTCGCAGCAGCTGGCCTGGGGTTATGGGCCGCAGCCACCGTTCTACACCTGGCTGCAGTGGGGCGCCAACGAGCTGCTGGGGCCGTCGGTGCTGGCACTGGCCCTGTTGAAGGGCGTGCTGATGATCCTCACGCTGGTGTTCTGGCTGCTGGCTGCGCGCATCGTGATGCCGGCCGCATGGGCGCCGTTCGCGGCGCTCGGCACGCTGCTGCTGCCGGTCAGCGTGTGGATCGGCGTGCGCGATGTGACACACACGCTGCTGGTGAGCTGCAGCGTGGCGGCCTTCTGGTGGGCGCTGCTGCGTCAGTTGCAGCGGCCGACGGCGGGCGGCTTCGTCGCCCTGGGGGTTGCGGTGGCGGCGGCGCTGCTGTCCAAGTACAACGCCGTGCTGGTGATTGCTGCCGCGCTGCTGGCGGCCGCTTCACTGCCGGCGCCACGACGCGCTTTGCGGGCGCCGGGGTGGCTCTGGACGCCGTTGGTGGCCGCCGCTCTGCTGGCGCCGCACGCGGCGTGGGTGTGGTCGAACTGGGGGCGGGCGACCGCCGAGACGCTGGAAAAAATGCAGCGCGGCTCGGCGTCGGACAGCTGGCTGGTCGGCGTTTTGACCGGGCTTGGCAGCCTGCTGCCGCTGCTGGTGGCGACCCTGCTGCCGTGGGCGCTGGCCTTGACCTGGGCCTTCGGCGCCGGCGTCTGGCGACGCGGCTTTGGCGCTGCGGCAGCGCATCGGCCACTGCCGCCGTCCTGGCTCGGGCCCTTGCTGGCGCGCTACGTGCTGCTGGTGCTGGCCGGCCTGCTGGCGATGGTGCTGCTGGGCACCACGCGCTTCGACGGCCGTTGGCTGCATCCGCTGCTGGCGTGCGTGCCGGTGCTGGGCTTCGGGTGGCTGGTGCGCGAGACGCCAGGCGCCCGCGCGCGCCGCCGCTGGTGGGGCTTGCTCACCGCTCTGGCTGTGCTGATGCTGGTGCTGCCGGCCGTTGACGCCTGGCGCGACGCGCGGCGCGGTACGCCCGAACGCTTCAACTGGCCGTTGGCCTTGATGGCGCGCGAGTTGCGCGACGCCGGCTATGACGGCCGCAGCCTGATCGTGGCCGACCACCTGACCTTGGGCGGCAGCTTGCGCATTCCGTTTCCGCACGCGCCGGTGGTGGCTTGCGACGCGGCCAAGAAGCGCTCGGTGGCTTGCGTGGCGCACCATGTGCAGGCGGCCCGGCGCGCCGGCCAGGCTTGGCTGCTGGTGGCTGCCGAAGACGAGGCGCCACCGGCGTGGTGGTCGGCGGCCGCGCCGCTCGATGAAACGGGGCCGCCGCTGCAACAACGTGCGCTGCCGTACCGCGGCGCCGGTGCCGGCGCAGCGCCGATGCGCTTCGTGTTTCGCTGGCAGCCGCCGCCACGTGACGGGCAGGCGAAAGACTGATACCAACAGGCGCTCAGCCCATCGACTGCGCCGATGCGAGCAGCACCAGCAGCGCGCCGGCGCCGCCTTCGAGCGGCTTGGCCTGCACGAAGGCCAGCACTTCCTTCTTCTGGATCAGCCAGCCGTGCACCTTGGCCTTGAGCACCGGCGTCTTGCCGGGCGAGCCCAGGCCCTTGCCGTGCACCACGCGCACGCAGCGCACGCCGGCGCGCTGCGCGTCGCGGACGAACTGACCAAGCGCCTCGCGCGCTTCCTCGGTGCGCAGGCCGTGCAGGTCGATCTGCCGCTGCACCGCCCAATGGCCGCGCCGCAGCTTCGGCAATACATCGGGGCCGATGCCGGGGCGGCGAAAGCTCAGGTGTTCATCCACCTGCAGCAGCGTGCTGGCGTCGAATTCGTCCGAGATGGCTTCGCGCAGCACGGCCTGCTCGTCGCGCTGGCGCTGCAGCGGCTCAGGCGGCACCGGGGCCGGCGCGTGCACCGCCCGCCCATGCGCGCGCAGCGGCTGTGTGGCGCCGATGGCGCGCGCAAACAGGTTCTGCTCGGCGCGCGCCTTTTGCTCGGCGGCCGCGCGCACTGCGGCTTCCTTGGCGGCGCGGGCCTGGGTCTCAGCCAACTGCTTTTGCAGCGCCTTCAAGTCCTGCAGCGATTTGACCTTCACACCAACCCCTTCTCGGCCATCGACAGCGCCGCGCCGGGCGCCACGATGACGTGATCCACCACACGCACATCGACCAGGGCCAAAGCGGCTTTCAAGGTCTGCGTCAGCGATTCGTCGGCGCGGCTGGGCTGCACGCCGCCGCTCGGGTGGTTGTGCGCCAGGATCACGCCGCTGGCATGGTGGTGCAGGGCGCGCATCACCACCTCGCGCGGGTAGACGCTGGTCTGCGACAGCGTGCCGCGGAACAGCTCTTCCAGCGCGATCAGGCGATGCTGGCTGTCGAGAAACAGCGCCGCGAACACCTCGTGCGGGCGCGCGCCCAGGTGCAGCTGCACGTAGTGCTTGACCGCCTGCGCGGAATTCAAGGCCGTGCGCTCCTTCAGCTGCTCGGCCAGCGCGCGGCGCGCCAGTTCAAGCACCGCCACCAGCTCGGCCCGCTTGGCGCTGCCGCCCAAACCCTTGAAGCGCTTCAGGTCATCGGCGCTGGCGTGCAGCAAGCCGGCCACGCCGTCGAACTGCGCGAGCAGCTCTTGCGCCATCTGCAGCACGCCGCGCCCGGCCGTGCCGGTGCGCAGCAGCAGCGCCAGCAATTCGGCATCGCTCAAGGCGCCGGCGCCGCGCGCGAGCAGTTTCTCGCGCGGGCGGGCGTCGGGCGGAAGGTCTTTCAGGGCCATCGGGTGCGGCGGCGCAGGGGCTTTCTACAATCGAGGGCAGTTTATCTGGGGCATGCATGACCACCGTCGAACCGGGTTCTTTTTTGACCCTGCACTACCGCCTGAGCGGGCCGCAGGGCGATGTCATCAACACCTTTGGCGGCAAGCCCGCCACGCTGTCGCTGGGCGCGGGCGAGCTGTCGCCCGCCGTCGAAGATCGCTTGATCGGCCTGGCTGAAGGCGCGCACGACACCTTCGAGTTGCCCGCCGGCGCGGCCTTTGGCGAGCGCAACCCGGACATGATCCAGTGGCTGGCGCGCAAGGAGCTCGACAGCCTGGGCGACCCCGACGAGCGCTACGCCATCGGCGATGTGATCCAGCTGCCCACGCCCGACGGCCAGGGCCAGTTTGCCGCCGTGGTGCAGGCGGTGCGTGATGACGGCGCCTTGCAACTCGACTTCAACCACCCGCTGGCCGGCCAGCCGGTGACGTTTGAAGTCGAAGTGATAGGGGTGCTGTGATGAACGAGGCTGAAATCCTGCTGGCCGAGCCGCGCGGCTTTTGCGCCGGCGTTGACCGCGCCATCGAGATCGTCGAACGCGCCATCGCCAAGTTTGGCGCGCCGATCTACGTGCGGCACGAGATCGTGCACAACACCTACGTGGTGAACGACCTGAAAGCCAAGGGCGCTATTTTTATAGAAGCACTCGAAGACGTGCCGGTGGGCGCCACACTGGTGTTCAGCGCGCACGGCGTGCCCAAGTCGGTCGAGCGTGAAGCAGAAAGCCGGGGCTTTCGCGTGTTCGACGCCACCTGCCCGCTGGTCAGCAAGGTGCACGTTGAAGTGGCCAAGCTGCACAAGGAAGGTTACGAATTCATCATGATCGGCCACAAGGGCCACCCCGAGGTCGAAGGCACCATGGGCCAGCTTGACAGCGGCATTCACCTGGTCGAAGACGTGGCCGACGTGGCGCGCGTGCAGCCCGCGCAAACCGACAAGCTGGCCGTGGTGACGCAGACCACCCTGAGCGTGGACGACGCGGCCGAAATCAGCGCCGCCGTCAAGGCGCGCTTTCCGCAAGTGCGCGAGCCGAAACAGCAGGACATTTGCTACGCCACGCAGAACCGGCAAGACGCGGTCAAGCTGCTGTCGCGCGAGGTCGATGTGGTCATCGTTGTCGGCAGCCCGACCAGCAGCAACAGCAACCGACTGCGCGAAGTGGCGCGCAAGCTGGGTGTCGATGCCTACATGGTCGACGGCGCTGATGAGTTGCGCGCCGAATGGATCGAGGGCAAGTCGCGCATTGGCCTCACGGCCGGCGCGTCGGCGCCCGACATCTTGGTGCGGCAGGTCATCGAGCGCCTGCGCGCGCTGGGCGCCACCGCGGTGCGCAAGCTCGATGGCATCGAGGAGACGGTCAAGTTCCCGCTGCCGAAGGGCCTCAAACTCGACCAGCAGGGCGAGTCGCAACTGGGCCACATGAGCTGACCGGATTACTTTGTTTTTGATAGCTGCTTGCGCTTGATAGACAAGCGCTGGCGCCGGTTTTCATTTAAATCCTTTGGCACGGCGCGCCATCGATTGGCGCCGTGCGCGCCGCCTACAATCGGCGCATGCTTGATCCCATCCTGCTCCGCAAAGATTTGGGCGCCGTGCTGGCGCGCCTGGCCACCCGCAAAAACCCGCAGCCCTTTCTCGACGAAGCGGCCTTCACTGCGCTGGAGTCCGAGCGCAAGACCATCCAGACCCGTACCGAGGAGTTGCAGGCGCAGCGCAACAGCGCCAGCAAGCAGATCGGCCAGCGCAAGGCCAAGGGTGAATCCGCCGACGATTTGATGGCGCAAGTGGCGTCGATCAAGGACGAGCTGGATGCGTCCGCCACGCGGCTCGATGTCATCCAGCACGAGATGGCCACCTTGCTGCTGGCCGTGCCCAACCTGCCGCACGAAAGCGTGCCGGTGGGCGCCGACGAACACGCCAACGTCGAGGTGCGCCGCTGGTCGCCGCACGGCCTGGCGCCGCGCGCGTTTGACTTTCCGGTGCGCGACCACGTCGAACTGGGCGAGCCGCTGGGGCTGGATTTCGAAACCGGCGTCAAGCTGGCCGGCACGCGCTTCAACTTCATGCGCGGGCCCATCGCGCGGCTGCATCGGGCCCTGGCGCAGTTCATGCTCGACCTGCAGACCACGCAGCACCGCTACACCGAGTGCTACACCCCCTACATCGTCAACGCCGACACGCTGCGCGGGACCGGCCAGTTGCCCAAGTTCGAAGCCGATTTGTTCGCGGCCAAAAAAGGGGGGCAGGAAGGCGAGGGCGAATCGCTCTACCTGATCCCCACCTCCGAGGTGTCGCTCACGAATCTGGTGCGCGGCGAGATCGTGGACGAGAGCGAGCTGCCCATCAAGCTGACCGCGCACACGCCGTGCTTCCGCTCGGAAGCAGGCAGTGCCGGCCGCGACACGCGCGGCCTGATTCGCCAGCACCAGTTCGACAAAGTCGAGATGGTGCAGATCACGCGCCCTGAGAACAGCTACGAAGCGCTGGAGGCGATGGTCGGCCACGCCGAAGCCGTGCTGCAGAAACTGGAGCTGCCCTACCGCGTCGTGCTGCTGTGCACCGGCGACATGGGTTTTGGCGCCAGCAAAACCTACGACCTCGAAGTCTGGGTGCCGGCGCAGGACACTTACCGGGAGATCAGCTCCGTCAGCAACTGTGAGGCTTTCCAGGCCCGGCGCATGCAGGCGCGCTTCAAGAACGCGGCGGGCAAGAACGAGCTGGTGCATACATTGAACGGCTCTGGCCTGGCCGTGGGGCGGGCGTTGGTCGCCGTGCTGGAAAACCATCAACAAGCCGACGGCAGCATCGCGATTCCTGCCGCGTTGCGACCGTACCTGGGCGGCCTGGAGGTGTTGCGTCCGTAAGCGCTGTACTGCGATGATAGAATTCGCAGTTCGACACGAACACAGGAGAGGTGGCAGAGTGGTCGAATGCGCCGGACTCGAAATCCGGTATACGGTTCTCCGTATCGAGGGTTCGAATCCCTCCTTCTCCGCCA
>JAGOVZ010000162.1 GCA_018060485.1 Ottowia sp.
AAATCAAACAGCGCGCGCGAGGAGATGGCGACGACCAGTTGGTCCTGCAGGGTGGCGGGCATGTCAAAAAAGATAGCTGCTGGCGCTTGCTAGTCGGGCGCCAGCCAGGGATTGAATACTTGGGCGCCGCAAGCCAGGAAGTCGCGCGTGTTGCGAGAGACCACCGTCATGTGATGCACGAGCGCCGTGGCGGCGATCCAGGCATCGCGCTCGGGTGCGGGGTCTGGACTGTGCAGCGCGGCGCAGCGCCGGGCCACCGCGATATCGACATCCAGCACGCGGCCTTGAAATTGCGGCAACACCTGCATTTCGAGCCACTGCCGCAGCAGGCGCCCTTGCGTGGCGTCGCGGCGCTCCTTTTGCCGCACGCCCAGTTCAATCTCGAACACCGTGATCGAGGAGATGAACAACTGATCCGCCACCGCCGCGCGCGACCAGGCCAGCACAGCGGACGCGGCCTTGTCGGGGCGTCGCAGTTCGGAAACGACGTTGGTGTCGAGCAGGTACACCGCGTCAATCCAGATCGGCGGCGCGGGCGAAATCGCGCATGCGGGGCGGATCGAACTCGATGTCTTCCCCACCCGCCATCGCCAGCGCCTCGACGATGGAGCGCGGCGGCTTGGCTAGGCGCTCATAGTCAGCGTTGCTCAACAGCACATAGGCGCGTTTGCCCCGGTCGGTGATGAACACCGGCCCATCGTTGGCGGCGCGCTTGGCGCGGGCGGTGTCCTGGTTGAATTCGCGCGAGGTGAGGGTTTGCATGATCAACTCCTCGAAAAGATGAATGTAGCAATGTTACTACATCGAGCCTCATGGCGTTGATCGCTGGATCAAATGGCCGCGGAGCAGGCCGCGCGCGAACGCCGCGCTCGGGGTCCCCCCGAGCGCCAGCGTTGTCCCCCCGGGGGGAAGGCGCCGCAGGCGACTCAGGGGGGATCTATTTCACCCACTGATTGAGCTGAATGATCGGCAGCATCACCGCCAGCACGATCAGCATCACCACCACGCCCATGACGACGATGAGCAGCGGCTCCAGGATGGTGGCCAGGGCCATGGCGCGGCGCTGCACTTCGGCGCTCAGTTGATTGGCGGCGCGCTGCAGCATCAGGGGCAGTTGGCCGGTCTGCTCGCCCAGGCGGGCGAACATGGCCAGCAGGCCGGGAAAGCGCTTCTTCTGCGCCATCGCCGACGCCAGCGGCGCGCCTTCACGCACCATGACCAGCGCGTCTTCGGCGTCGGCGCGCATGGCGGTGTTGTTGAGCGTTTCGGCGGCCGCCTGCAGGCTGCGCAAAATCGGCACGCCGGCGCCGGCCAGCATGGCCAGGGTGCTGGCAAAGCGCGCCGCGTTGTAGCCGCGCGCCAAGCGGCCGATGAGCGGCAGGCGCAGCCAGGCAGCGTCAAATTTTTGAAGAAAAGCCGGGTTTCTCAGCGCCAATCGTGCGCCAGCAGCTCCCAAAAACAGAGCGCCCAGCAGCCACCAGCCGTAGCCCCGCACGAAGTCCGACAGCGCCAGCATGGCCACCGTCAGCCACGGCAGCGCACGCTTGGTGCCGGCAAACACGGTGGCCACCTGCGGCACCACGTAGCTGACGAGAAAGATCACGATCACGATCGCCACCAGCGTGACGATGGCCGGGTAGAGCGCCGCGCCGATCAGCTTGGCCTTGAGCGCCTGGCGCTCTTCCAGGTCGTCGGCCAGGCGCTCCAGCACGGTGCCCAGATGCCCGCCTTGCTCGCCGGCGGCGATGACGGCGGTGTAGACGGGCGAGAACTCGCGCGGGTGCTGCGCCATGGCCTTGGCCAGCGCCGATCCGGCATTCACCTCGGCGCGCAGGTTGGCGATCAGGTTGCGCTGGCGTTCGTCTTCCGATTCGTCCGCCAGCGCCGTCAGCGAGCGCTCCAGCGGCAGGCCGGAGCCGACCAGGCCGGCGAGCTGGCGCGTCCAGATGGCGAGCTGCGTGCTGTTGAAGGCGCGCCCGCCACCCATGGGCCGCGACAGCACCGAGCCGCCAGCGCCTCCGGCCACCGGGTCGACCGCCAGCGGCACCAGCGCCTGCCCGCGCAGCAGGGCGCGCGCGGCCTTGGCGGTGTCGGCCTCGATCACGCCCTTGCGGGACTTGCCGTCGGCTTGCAGGGCTTCGAAGATGTAGGCGGGCACGGGGCTTGAAGAATTTGAATCAAAAAAGGCCGTCAGCGCACGTCCATAAAGCGCGAGCAGCTATAAAAACAGAAGTATTCGATGCGCGGCGAGCAACTCATTCGCAGACAAAGGTCAACTCGCTCTCGGCCTGCGGCGCCAGCGTGCCGGGCGTGCTTTCCTTCAAGTCGACCTGGCGAAAGCGCTTGCCTTGGGCCGTGCAATGCGCCGTGGCTTCTTGCGTGGCCTGCTTGGTCAGCGTGGCGGGCGGCGTGGCGGCCACGCCGCGCTTGCTGACGGTGAAGCTGCCGTCAAAGCCGGGCACGATGCCGGAGCTGCTGGCGGCGCAGCCGCTGCCCGCAACCACGGTGACCGCGGCGGCAAGGGCGAGAGCGGGGAGCGTGGCGCGCATGCGGGGCTTTCCGGCAACACGAAAGGTGGTACCACTGACAGGAATCGAACCTGTATCTAGCGCTTAGGAGGCGCTCGTTCTATCCATTGAACTACAGCGGCGGGAGGGTGCGGCGATTGTATCGACGGGCCTTGGCCACGCTTTAGTCGAAGCTGAGGCGGTAGATCAGATCCACCGCCGTGTTCTCACCGGCCTGGCCGCGCAGCGTCCAGCGGCGCGACAGCTCGTAGAAGATCATCAGCGTGCCACCGGCGCCCGACAGGCTGTGCTCGTAAGCGGCGTACAGCTTGTCGGACAGGCGCTTGCCCAGCGTGACGCTGGCGTCGGCCAGTTGGCCTTCGCTGCCGCCGCCGGTGAAGCTGAGTTCGTCGAGCCCAAAACGCGCCGCCAGCCCGCGCCCTTCGCGCCCGCCCAGCAGCGCCAGCGCGGCGGTCTGCAGCATGGCCGCTTCGGCGCCGGTGCTGGGCGCGGCGCGGCCCAGCAGCAGCCAGGCCAGGGTCTGGTTGTCGGGCAGCGCGGGTTCAGAGTACAGCCGCACGCGCGGCAACAGCGCCGTGCCCATCACCTGCACGCCCACGCGCTGGTCGCTGGTGTAGTTGGGGCGCAGGGCGAGGATGTCGAGCGTCGGGTTGCTGATCTGGCCGCCAAAGGTGATGAAACCGCGCTGGATGATGAGCTGCTGCCCATAGGCGCGGAAGGTGCCGCCCACGGTCTGCACGCGGCCCTTCAGGCTGGGCATTTCAGTGAGCGGGCCGTTGGCGGTCAGCGCCAGCACACCGGTCAGGCGCGTGTCGATGCCTTGACCGCGCAGCCGGAAGTCCTCGCCCAGATCGACCTGCACGTTGACCTTGGCGGTGAGCGGCTCGGCGTCGCCGCGCTTGACCTGCGCGTCGCTGCGCGCGCGCGCGGCGTCGCTCTGGGCCTGCTGCTGCGCCGCCTGCTGGCCGGCGGCGCTGGTCGGGCGGGCGACGGCGCCGGGGCCTTCCTTGCCGTACATGATCTTGCCGCCGGGGCCGCGCACGATGACGTCGTCGCCCAGCGTTGGGCGGCTTTCCTCGGGCAGCACGATCAGCGCGCGGTCAATGCGCAGGCGGCCATCGGCGCTGATGGCGCGGCCGTCCAGCGCCGCCTGCACGTTGCCCGAGAGGGTGACTTGCCGGTCGGCACGGATGCTGGCGCGCAGCTGCTGCAGCGTGGCGGCCAGGCGCGCCTGCGGGCGGCCATCGACCAGGCCGGCCTCGCCGCTGGCGCGCAGGCTGCCGCCGCTGCCTTTCTCGCCCACGCCCTGCAGGCTGAATTCGTCGATCAACAGGCGCGTGCCGTCCAGCCGCGCGCGCAGGCGGCCGTCCTTGAATTCCAGCCCATCGACCACCGAGCGCAGCGCCACGTCGTCGGCGGTGACCGGCCCAGTGACCAGCGGCGCGCCGCGCGTGCCGGCAATGCGCGCATCGGCCGCCAGCGTGCCGCGCAGGCGCCAGCCCGGCGGCGCCAGCACCGACCAGGCCGAAATCTGCGGCAGCCGCGCCTGCACCTGGCCTTGCAGCGGTGCCGATTCGGGCCACGACCAGGCGCGGCTGCCGTCGGCCCCGGGCGTGGCGGCCAGCTCGGTGCGCAACTGGCCGTTCACGGTGCCGGCGCGCTCGCTGTCCCACACCAGGTTGAGGTTGAGCGCATTGGCCTCGCTGCGCAGGGTCAGGCGCGCGTCGCGCAGGCCGGCCGCCACGCGCGACTGCACGCCGGTTTCGGCGTCGGTGGTCAGCACCGTCACGTCGCCGCTGGCGCGCACCAGGTTGGCGGCCACGCGCAGTTGCTGGCCCAGCTTGGCGTCCCAGTCGCCGTTGAAGACGATGTTGCCGGTGAAGCCCGCGTCCTGCAGTTGCGCGCCGGCCACGCGCTCGACCCACTGCAGCGGCAGGCCGGTCAGGCGCCCGGTGGTGCTCAGCTCGCCCGCGCGCCAGCGCACCGGGCCCCAGGCGACCAGCGCCTGCGCGGTGGGCGCGGGCGAGGTGATGGTGAGCTCGCCCGCGCCAGCCTCAAATTGACCGCTGCGCTGGCCGGCGCTGGCGGGCGACCAGACCAGCGGCACATTGGCGCCGCGGCTGGCCAACTGCCACACGCCTTGGCCCAGCGCCGGGTCGCGCAAGCCGGCCGTCCACGAACCCAGGTTGACGCGCCAGCCCGATTGGGCCAGCGGTGCATGGGGCGTGGTGCGGCCGCCGCTGGCGGCCAGGCGCAGATCGAGCTGGCGCTCGCCCTGCTGCACGCGGCCGTTGGCGGCCAGTTGGGCATCGGCCAGGCGGCCGTTCAGCGTGGCTTGCACGCCGCGCAGTTGCAGCGGCTCGGCGGCAGCGCCGGGCGCCGTCCAGTCGAGCGAGGGCGCGGCCAGGCGCGCCTGCACCGCCGGGTCGCGCCAGCCGCCGCGCCAGCTGCCTTCGAGCGTGGCGCTGCCGCGTGCGCGGGCGCCGGCCAGCGCGTCGGCGCCGCCCGGCAGCTTTTGCGCCCAGGCCAGCGTGCGCGCGGCATCCTGGATGCTGGCGCGCAGCGTGCCGGCGCCGCTGGCGGGCTGCAGCTCGCCCTTGACGGCGACGCTCGTGCCGGGCGCGTTGAGCGTCAGGTCGGCGCGGCCGCCAGGTGCGTCGGGGCGCAGCTGGGCATTGCCGGCCAGTTCGGCATCGTCGGTGCGCACGCGCAGCGTGGTCAGCGTGAGCAGGCCATCGGCCCAGCGGCCGGTGGTGGTGGCGTCGCGCAGGCGCAGCGCGCGCAAATCGCGCGCCAGGGCTTCGCTGGCCGATTCGCCCTTGCGCGCGGGCGCGGCCACACGCGTGGGCCGCGCCTGCAGCGCCACGTCGAAGCCGATGTCGGCGCTTTCGCCCGTGACCTTGGCCGTGCCGTCGAGCGGGAAGGCCGCCATCTGCGTGTGCACGCGCGCCGGGTTGATGCCGTTGATGCGGGTGTCGATCTGCCACGTGCCGGCGCTGGCCGGTGCCGGCGCGGCTGCGGCCGCGGCCGGCGGTGCGACCCAGCGGCCGGTCGATTCGACGCTGCCGCCGCCCACCTGCGCCTTGAGCGCGCGCACCGTGACCACGCCGCCTTGCCAGGTCACATCGGCCAGCAGCTGATCAACCGGCAACTGGCGCTGGTCCCACGGGCCGGCGGCGGCGTTGACCAGATCGGCATCCACCGCCCAGCCGGACGCCCCATCGGCCGGCAGCGGCTGGATGTCGACGCGGCCCGTGAGGTGCGTGCGCGGCGCCTCGGCCCAGATGGCGCCGACGTCGAGCGCGCGCACCCGCGCATGCGCCTCGGGCAGCGGCTGCGCGGCCCAGGGCGTGATGCGCGCGGTGACGTGGGCTTCGGGCACGTCGGCCGTCGCAGCGC
>JAGOVZ010000031.1:0-6239 GCA_018060485.1 Ottowia sp.
GCGATGTCGCCAATGTGGTTGGCCAGCAGCAGGATCAGGCGCGCATTGACGGCGGCGCTTTGCTCGTCGCTCAGGTCGCGGTGGGTTTCGATCAGCAGTTCGTAGAAGTCGTCGCCCGGCGAATAGGCCTGGAAGTAGACGCGGCCGGCTTCGCCGAAGTTGGGTTCGGTGTTGAGGGGCATGGCGTGTTCTCCTCAGGCGTTGCAGGTGGCGCGGGCCAGGGCTGCTTTGATTTTGGAAGCATCCAGCGCGCGCCAGCGGGCGGCCACGTGCTGGTCGGGGCGCACAAGGTAGGTCGTGCCGGGGCGCAGGTCGTAGCGCTGGGCGATGCAGCCGTCGGTGTCGATCAGCGTCTTCAAGCCGGCGGGCGCCTGGCCGCGTGGGGCGACAATGATTGCTTCGATAGCAATAGCTGCTTGCGCAAGCTGGGCAAGCGCTAGAGCCGTTTTTTCATCCAAAGTGCTGGCGTCATCGACGTAGTGCAGCAACTGAAAGCGATTGCCCAGCTGGTGCAGCAGCCAGCCAGGCTGACCCGCCGCTTCGATCGGCGCATCGGCCAGCGGCGCGCCGGGAATCATCTGGCCCTCAAACACATCGCCGTCCGGCGTGTTCAGGCTCGACGTCGCCAGCCAGCTCGGCACCGACAGGCGCCCTGAATTGACCAGCGCGCGCGCAAACGGGTACTTGGCCGCCAGTTGCAGCACGGCGTTGCGAAACACCTTGCTGGTGGTGCTCTTGGGGGTGATGAAGTCGGTCGAACGGGTCGAGTTCATCAGGTTCTCGTCGGCCGCGTAGCCGCGCTCTTCGCCGTAGGTGTCGAGCAGGGCGGCGGGTGCTTTGCCGTCCATGACCAGCTTCAGTTTCCAGGCCAGGTTGTCGGTGTCCTGGATGCCGCTGTTGGCGCCGCGCGCGCCAAAGGGCGAGACCTGGTGCGCCGCGTCGCCCACGAACAGCACGCGCCCGTGGTTGAACTGGTTCATGCGCCGGCACTGGAAGGTGTAGACGCTGACCCATTCCAGCTCGAACTCGCGCTCATCGCCCAGCATGGCCTTGATGCGGGGGATGACGTTTTCGGGCTTTTTCTCTTCCACCGGGTCGGCCTGCCAGCCGAGTTGGAAGTCGATGCGCCACACGTTGTCGGCCTGCTTGTGCAGCAGCACCGACTGGTTGCGGTGAAACGGCGGGTCAAACCAGAACCAGCGCTCGGCGGGGAAGTCCGCCGCCATCACCACGTCGGCGATGAGAAAGCGGTCCATGAAGACCTTGCCTTCGATGTCCAGCCCCAGCATGGTGCGGATGGGGCTGCGCGCGCCATCGGCCACCACCAGCCAGTCGGTCGTCAGGGTGTAGGCGCCGTCGGGTGTTTCGACGCGCAGCGTGACTTTGTCATCGCCCGGCGTGACGGCAATCACCTTGTGCTTGAAGCGTTTCTCAAGCTGCGGCACGTCGCCCGTGCGCTCGATCAGGTACTGCTCCAGGTAGTACTGCTGCAGGTTGATCATGCCGGGGCGCAGGTGCTGGGCCTGCGGGCGCAGGTTGAAGTTGAACACCTCGCCCTCGCCAAAGAAGGTGCGACCCACGTCCCAGCTCACGCCCTTGTCGACAAAGCGGTTGTCGCAGCCGATGCGGTCGAGCACCTCCAGCGTGCGCTTGGCGTAGCACACGCCGCGCGAGCCGATGGAGACGGTGTCGTCGTCGTCCAGCAGCAGCACGGGTTGGCCCTGGTGGGCCAGGTCGATGGCGGCCGTCAAGCCCACCGGGCCGGCGCCAACGACGATCACGGGGTAGTGCCCATCGCGCCCCTCGGCCAGCTCGGGCGGGCGCACGTAGTCGAACTTGGGGTAGGTGAAGGTTTTTTGCACCGCTTGTCTCCTGAGGGTAGGCGGTTTATGAATCAAATCAGGCTCTGGCGCTTGAAGGACAAGCGCGAGCAGCTATCAAAACAAAAGCAACGGTCTGAATTCAAGAGGCCGCGGAGCAGGCCATTCCAGCGGCCGCCCGAGCCGGGCTTCCCCCGGCGACCAGCGGCGTCTCTCGTGCGAAGCGAAGGGGGAAGCGGCGTCAGCCGCCCAGGGGGTTACTTCTGCAATTCATGCCACATTTCTTGATCGCGCTTTGCCGTCCAGATGCGCGGATCGCGCACGCCGCTGGCCTCGTCGTGCGCGCGGGTCACGTCAAACGGCAGGCAATGTTCGTAGATGAACACTTGCGCGAACTTCGGGTCCATCGCCTTGCGGGTGTGCTTCATGGTGGCGTTCAGGTCCATGCCTTGCGCCACCGCTTCTTGCGCGCTGGTGTAGAGGGTGGACACGAAATCGCGCGTGTAGGCCAGCCCTTTTTTCACCGCATCAGGCGTCAGCAACGCCGCGCCGCGGCCGGGCACCAGCTTGTCGAACTTCATGGCGGCCAGCGCATCCAGCGTGGCCGGCCAGTCGGCCAGGTAGGCGTCGCCCGTGTAGCAGGCGGCGTCGGCCTCGACCAGGTCGCCCGAGAAACAGATGTTCTGCTGCGGCAGGTAGACGATGGTGTCGCCCTTGGTGTGGCCGCGGCCGA
This sequence comes from Ottowia sp., assembly GCA_018060485.1. Taxonomy (GTDB): domain Bacteria; phylum Pseudomonadota; class Gammaproteobacteria; order Burkholderiales; family Burkholderiaceae_C; genus Ottowia. The sequence goes on from JAGOVZ010000031.1 coordinate 2,554, forward strand.
TCTGCTTGATCTTGACCTCCAGCTTGCCCAGCCACAGCGTCATCTCGCCGGTGAAGGTCATCGTCGGCCAGGTCAGGCCGGGCACGCTTTCGACGGCCTGGAACAGGCGCGGGAAGCGGCCGATTTCGGAGTCCATGTCCTGCTGGCCGCGCTCGACGATGAGGTCATACGTGTCCTGGCTGGCGATGATCTGTTCAAGTCCTTCCGATTTGTAGCCCGACGCGCCCAGCACGCGCACCGCGTGGTAGTGCGTCAGCACGACGTACTTGATGGGCTTGTCGGTGATCTCGCGGATCTTGCTGATCACGCCCTGCGCGGCCACCGGCGTGGCGGTGGCGTCGATGATCATGCAGCCGTCGTCGCCAATGATGACGCCGGTGTTCGGGTCGCCCTCGGCGGTGTAGGCGTAGGCGTTGTCTGAGAGTTTTTCCCAGCTGATCTTCTTTTCTTCCAGGTCGGCCTGGGAGGCGAATTTCTTTTCGGTCATGCGCGGTCTCTGTGTTCGTGGGGGTTGGGGGATTGTCGAAAAAAATTCGATATCAGTCAATTGATTCGACAATATTGAATTTTATGAATGTGGGCCGATGATGCTGCCGCACGGCGGTGCAACAGCCGCTTACGTGCCCACGGGTACCGTCCGGAGAATGGCGCGGCGCTTCAGTCGCCGCGATGGTCGGCCAGCGAGCGCATCACCCGGCCGGGGGCCGGCTCCGTCAAAACATCTCTGAGGGACTCACACATGCAGTCTCACATTTGGCGCTGGTTGGCACCTGCGGCGGCGTGCTTGTTGGCGCTGCCAGCGCGTGCGCTGGATTGTGCGCAGCTGGCCACACCCGTCTGGCGCCCGTGCGCATCGTCGAGATCGACACGGCCACGCACAGCGGGGTGAGCTATGTCGTGCGGCCCGCGCGCTACACCACGGCCGGCACCGTGATGGTCGATGCGCCGCCGCGCGAATACGAGGTCACTTTCGACGGCATGGGTTTTGTGCGCTGACGCGCGCCCGCGCGCAGTCAGCCGATGGCGGTTGTCAGGACGCTGTGGCCAAGTCGCAGCGACGTGCGGCGCGCGTGCTGGCGCAGCAATTCCCCGGCAGCGCTGTCGATTTCCGCATCGAACACGCCCTGCGGCCCGATCATCGTCATCACCAGCGCGATGTGCCCGGCGGCATCAAACACCGGCGCACACAGCGTGTTGACGCCGGGCTGCGGCATCGAGACACCGCGCCCCATGCCGGTGGCGCGGATTTCGCTCAGCAGCGCCTGCACCTCGGGCGCATCGAACGAGGCCGAGGTGCCGCCGACCACGCGACGGTGCTCGTCTTCCAGCATGCTGCGCACCATTTTTTCGGGCAGGTAGGCGGCAAACACGCGGCCGGTGATGGTGTTGAAGAGCGACATGACGGTGCCCACGCGCAGGTTCACGTGCAGCGGGTAGCGCGGCTCATCCAGCCGCACCACGGTGGGGCCGAGCTGGCCCCACACCGCCAAGGCAATGCTGAGGTCGGACGCGGCGGCCAGTTGCGCCGCTTCCTGGCTGGCCTCGGTCAGCGGATCGAGCTGCTGCAGCGCGGCCAGGCCCAGTTGCAGGGCGCCGGGGCCGAGTTCGTAATGGCCCGTGAGCGGGTTCTGCTTGACCAGCCCGCCCTGCATGAAGCTCACCAGATACGGGTGCGCCTTGGCCGGCGCCATGTCGGCCAGGCGGCCGATGTCTTTCAGCGGCAAGGGGCGGCGCTGCTCGGTCAATGCCTGCAGCACGCGCAGGCCGACCTCGATCGACTGGATGCCGCGCTGGCGCCGGGGCGCGGCGCCGTTTCCCTCATCGCCGGGCGGCGGGCCGCCGTCTGTTTCGTCCGACTCATCAAGCATGGCGGTCATTATGGGCCGCCGGCGCTTACAGCAAACGCGTTCGTCCAGCGCCTTGCAAGCCCATTGAAAGCGCGCCATCATCGGTGGGTTTGACACTCACCCCAGGAGCCCCCTTTGAGCGCACTTCGCATTGCCGTCGTCGTCGGCAGCATCCGCAAGGATTCGTACAACCGCCGCTTTGCCGAGGCGCTTGCGCGGCTGGCGCCGGCCGGCGTCGAGTTCAACTTTCTGCGTATCGACGACCTGCCGCACTACAACCAGGACGACGACAACGACAACGCGCCCGAGGTCAAGCGCTTCAAGGCCGAGGTGGAGGCCGCCGATGGCGTGCTGTTCGTCACGCCCGAATACAACCGTTCGTTCTCCGGCGTGCTGAAGAACGCCATCGACCAGGCTTCGCGCCCCTACGGCCAGTCGAAATGGAAGGGCAAGCCGGCCGCCATCGTGTCGGTGTCGCCGAGCCCTTTGTCGGCCAGCATGGCGGCGCAGCACCTGCGCAACGTGGTGGCGGTGCTGGGCATGCCGACGCTCAACCTGCCCGAGATGTACATCCAGTGGAAGGACGGCCTGGTCGACGCCAATGGCGACATTGGCCCGGCCAGCCGCGAATTCGCGCAGACCTTCGTCAATGCCTTTGTCGACTGGGTGCGCCGCTTCAAGCAGTAAAGTCGGCTCCCGTCATCCCCTTCAAGCCAGGAAAGAACCCACCATGAGCCAACTCACCGTTGCCGTCGTCGTCGGCAGCATCCGCAAGGATTCGTACAACCGCCAATTTGCCGAGGCGCTGGTCAAGCAGCTTCCGGCCGACTTCAAGGCGCAGTTCATCCGCATCGACGACCTGCCGCTGTACAACCAGGACGACGACGACAACCCGGCGCCGCAGGTCACGCGCCTGCGCGAGGAGATCAAGGCGGCCGATGCGGTGCTGTTTGCCACCGCCGAATACAACCGCTCGATCCCCGGCGTGCTGAAGAACGCCATCGACCACGCCTCGCGCCCGTGGGGCAAGAGCGTGTGGGGCGGCAAGCCGGTGGGCGTGGTCGGTGTGTCGGTGGGCGCCGCCGGCACCTGCATGGCGCAGCAGCACCTGCGCAACGTGATCTCTTACCTGAACATGCCGCAGTTCGGCCAGCCCGAGATGTTCATCCAGTGGAAAGAAGGCTTGGTGAAGGACGGCGCCATCGGGCCCGACAGCAAGGACTTCGTGCAGAAGTACGTCGACACCTTCGCGGCCTGGGTGAAAAAGCAGGTCGGCTGAGGGGTTCGCACCAGACGCGCCCGCAGCGCCCGCCACTTGGCGGGCGTTTTTTCGTGCGGCGCCGCTTTTGAGCATTAAAATGGCCGTTGGCGCTTGACCAGCAAGCGCGAGCAGCTATCAAAGTTGTAGTTTTTGGCGTCGGTGCGTGGAACTTCAATGCACTGTTCACGCACCTAAGCTGGCCCGTAGATTCCGTCGCCCCGTTGGAGAACCGTCGTGCTCGACACCTTTTTCGCCCGCCCACGCCGCGTGTTCGGCGCCATTGCCGTGATTTGCGCCGCCATGCTGGCGTTCGGCATTCTCTATCTTCAAAACGTGGTCGGGCTGGAGCCTTGCCCGATGTGCATCGTGCAGCGCTACGCGCTCATCATCGTCGGCGTGTTCTGCGCCATCGCGGCGCTGTCGAAGTCGCCCGCGTCCTGGCGCTTGTGGGGCCTGATGGCGGTGGCGATGTCGGCCTTTGGCGCCTTTACGGCCGCACGCCAGAGCTGGCTGCAGTGGAACCCGCCGCCCATGGCCACCTGCGGGCGCGACTTGTTCGGCATGATCGAATCGTTTCC
>JAGOVZ010000031.1:6339-18335 GCA_018060485.1 Ottowia sp.
CCGAACAGGTAGCCGCCCAACAGCGCACCCAGAATGCCGACGACCATGTCGCCCACCAGCCCGTAGCCGCCGCCCTTGACCAGCACGCCCGCCAGCCAGCCGGCAACCAGGCCGACGATCAGGAACCAGATGATTTCCATGGTGCACTCCTAAAACTGTGGTGAAGGACATCGTCGTCCAGATGCCCCCAATTTAGGTGGTGCGGCGCCCCCGCGCAGTAGGAAAACCGCTCACGGGCCTGACGGCACGCGAGCCAAGGCGCTACAGTTTTTTAACCAGCACCTGGCTCTTGCGGTCCCAGTTGTACTTGCGCTTGCGCGCCTCGGGCAGCCATTCCGGGTCGACCTGCGCAAAGCCGCGCTTGATGAACCAGTGCATGGTGCGCGTGGTCAGCACGAAGATCGATTCCAACCCCATGGCGCGCGCGCGCTGCTCGATGCGCTTCAGGATCTTCTCGCCATCGCCCTGGCCCTGGCTTTGCGGCGACACGGTGACGGCCGCCATCTCGCCCGTGCGCGCTTCGGGGTAGGGGTAGAGCGCGGCGCAGGCAAAAATCACGCCGTCGTGCTCGATGATGGTGTAGTTGCCGATGTCGCGCTCGATCTCGGTGCGGCTGCGCTTGACCAGCGTGCCGTCCTTCTCGAACGGCTCGATCAGCTGCAGGATGCCGGCCACGTCGTCCGGCGTGGCTTCGCGCAGGCTTTCCAGCTTTTCATCGACCACCATGGTGCCGATGCCGTCGTGCACGTACACCTCCAGCAGCAGCGCGCCTTCCACCGCGTAGGGCAGGATGTGGCTGCGCTCCACGCCATGCTCGCATGCCGTCACGCAATGCTTCAGGTAAAAGCCGACGTCCATCGGTTCTTCGGGCAGCGGCAGGCGCTGGATCAGCGCACGGGCTTCGGCCAGCGGGATCTCGGTGTCGATCGGGTTGTCGTCCGATTCCGGCTCCAGCGGATGCACGCGGATACCGGGTTTTTCGGTCAGAAAGATCAGCTTGTCGGCCTGCAGCGCCATGGCGACCGAGGTGGCGACTTCTTCCATCGCCAGGTTGAAGGCCTCGCCCGTGGGCGAAAAGCCGAACGGCGAAATCAGCACCAGCGCCCCCGCATCCAGGCTGCGCGTGATGCCCGCCACGTCCACCTTGCGCACCAGGCCGGTGTGCTTGAAATCGACACCGTCGATGATGCCCATCGGCCGCGCGGTGAGGAAGTTGCCCGAAATCACCCGCACCTTGGAGCCCGCCATGGGCGTGTTGGGCAGCCCCTGGCTGAAGGCGGCCTCGATCTCGAAGCGCAACTGGCCAGCGGCTTCCTGCGCCGAATCGAGCGCCACTTCGTCGGTGATGCGCAGGCCGTGCGCGTAGCGCGGCTCGTGCCCCTTGGCGCGCAACTGCTCGTTGACCTGCGGCCGAAAGCCGTGCACCAGCACGATCTTCACGCCCATGCTCTGAATCAGCGCCAGGTCGGTGGCAATGGACGCTAGCTTGCCGGCCGCAATCGCCTCGCCCACCACCCCCACCACGAAGGTCTTGCCGCGGTGCATGTGGATGTAGGGCGCAACGGCGCGAAACCAGGGCACGAAAGTGAAGTTGAACACGGTGGACATGCGGCAGATGAAAAGGCGTGGGCGGCGGCGGGCAGGCGCCAAGTGTAGCGGCCAGCCGCCGCGCCCGCGATGATTTCACTATTGTAAATATAGCTGCTCGCGCTGGATGGACGTGCGCCAGCGGCCTAAAACATGCTTGAAACAGCAGCATGGGTGCGGTGCGGTCTGGGCACGCTTCAGACGCCGCTGATGGGGCCCGGCCAAGGGTTTGTCCTAGGCCGGCGATCCACTGGCTTTCAAACAATCAGGCCATAGTCGAACCACCCCGAAAACCATAAGGAGACGCCCGCGATGAAGATCGAACTGACTGTGAACGGCCGGCCGGTGGCGGCCGATGTGCCCGAAAACACCTTGCTGGTGCAACTGCTGCGCGACACCCTGCAACTGACCGGCACCCATGTGGGTTGCGACACCGCCCAGTGCGGCGCCTGCACCGTGATCGTCGGCGACCGTGCCATCAAGTCGTGCAATGTGCTGGCGGCGCAGCTGCAGGGCGCCGAGGTGACCACCATTGAGGGCGTGGCCCATGCCGACGGCAGCATGCACCCGGTGCAGGCCGCGTTCAAGGACTGCCACGGCCTGCAATGCGGCTTCTGCTCCACCGGCATGGTGATGAGCTCCATCGACCTGCTCAAGCACCACCCCAAGGCCAGCGAGGCCGAGATCCGCGAGCTGCTGGAGGGCAACATCTGCCGCTGCACCGGCTACCAGAACATCGTCAAGGCGGTTCAACAAGCGCAGGCGGCGCTCTAAAGGAGACACGACATGGGTGCCAACGACTTTGCCAAGCTGCCGCACATCGGCGAATCGCTCAAGCGCAAGGAGGACGAGCGCTTTCTGACCGGCAACGGCCAGTACACCGACGACATCACGCAGGCGAAACAGAAATATGCGGTGTTTGTCCGCAGCCCGCATGCGCATGCCGTTATCAAAAGCGTAGATATTGCCGAGGCGTCCGAAATGCCCGGCGTGGTGAAAATCTTCACCGGCAAGGACATGGAAGGCAAGATGGGCGGGCTGCCCTGCGGCTGGCTCATCAACAACCCCGACGGCAGCCCCATGAAGGAGCCGCCGCACCCGATCCTGGCGCACAGCAAGGTGCGCTACGTGGGCGACCATGTGGCGATGGTGGTGGCCGACACGCTGCAACAGGCCAAGGACGCAGCGGAAAAAGTGGAGGTCGATTACGAGGTGCTCGGCCCCGTCATCGACATGCGCACCGCCAAGAACGGCCCCGCGCTGCACGACGAAGCGCCCGACAACCATTGCTACAAGTGGACGCTTGGCGACAAGGCGGGCGTGGACGAAGCCTTTGCCAAGGCCGCGCACGTCACCAAGCTGGACATCACCAACAACCGCTTGATCCCCAACGCCATGGAGCCGCGCGCGGCCATTGCCAGCTACAACCGCGCGACGGAGGAGTACGAGCTGTACACCACCAGCCAGAACCCGCACGTGGCGCGCCTGCTGATGACCGCCTTCGTGCTCAGCCTGCCCGAGCACAAGGTGCGCGTGATCGCACCCGACGTGGGTGGCGGTTTCGGCTCCAAGATCTTCCTCTACGCCGAGGAGGTGGCCTGCACCTGGGCGGCCAAGCAACTCAACGCCAGCATCAAGTGGACGGCCGAGCGCAGCGAGTCCTTCGTGTCTGACGCGCACGGGCGCGACCACATCACGCACGCCGAAATGGCGATGGACAAGGACGGCAAATTCCTGGCCATGCGCGTGCACACCGACGCGAATCTGGGCGCTTACCTGTCCACCTTTGCCAGCAGCGTGCCGACCATCCTGTACGGCACCTTGCTGGCGGGGCAGTACACGGCGCCGCAGATCTACGTCGAGGTCGATGGCTGGTTCACCAGCACGGCGCCTGTGGATGCGTACCGCGGGGCAGGGCGGCCCGAGGCGACCTACGTGGTCGAGCGCCTGGTCACGCGCTGCGCGTGGGAGATGGGCCTGAGCCAGGACGAAATCCGCAAGCGCAACTTCATCACCAGTTTCCCGTACCAGACGCCGGTGGCGCTGCAATACGACATCGGCGACTACAACGCGTGCATGAACGACGCCGAAAAGCTGGCCGACGTGGCCGGCTTCGAGGTGCGCCGCACCGCCAGCGAAGCCAAGGGCCTGAAGCGCGGCATCGGCTACAGCAGCTACATCGAAGCCTGCGGCCTGGCGCCCAGCAACATCGCTGGGGCGCTGGGCGCGCGCGCTGGCTTGTTTGAAGCGGGCGAGGTGCGCGTACACCCCACGGGCAGCGTCACGGTGTTCACCGGCTCGCACAGCCACGGGCAGGGGCACGAAACGACGTTTGCGCAACTGGTGGCGGCGCGGTTGGGCATCGATCCGAGTCAAGTGGACATCGTGCACGGCGACACCGGCCGCGTGCCCTTCGGCATGGGCACCTACGGCAGCCGCTCGCTCTCCGTCGGCGGCACCGCGATCATGAAGGCGCTCGACAAGATCGAGGCCAAGGCCAAGAAGATCGCCGCGCACCTGATGGAAGCCAGCGATGCCGACATCGAGTTCTCAGGCGGCGAGTTCAAGGTCAAGGGCACCGACAAGAAAATCCCCTTCGGTCAGGTGGCGCTGACGGCGTACGTGCCGCACAACTACCCGCTGGATAAGCTGGAGCCGGGCCTGAACGAAACGGCGTTCTACGACCCAACCAACTTCACCTTCCCCGCAGGCACCTACATCTGCGAGGTGGAAGTCGACCCCGCCACCGGCGTGGTGCGGGTGGACCGCTTCACGGCGGTCGACGACTTCGGCGTCATCATCAACCCCATGATCGTGGAAGGCCAGGTGCACGGCGGCCTGGTGCAGGGCATCGGCCAGGCGCTGATGGAGCACGGGGTGTACGACCCCGAGAGCGGCCAGCTGCTCACCGGCAGCTACATGGACTACACCATGCCGCGCGCGGCAGATTTCCCCGAATTCAAGCTCGGCCATGTCTGCACGCCCTGCACGCACAACCCCATCGGCAGCAAGGGCTGCGGCGAAGCGGGCGCCATCGGCTCGCCGCCGGCCGTCATCAACGCCGTGCTGGACGCGCTCAAACCGCTGGGCGTGAAAGACCTCGACATGCCCGCCACACCGCACCGCGTGTGGCAGGCCATTCAGAACGCGCAGGCTTGAGGAGACAACGAACATGTACGCATTCACCTTTGAACGCCCCGCATCGCAGGCCGATGCCGTCAAGCTCGCCAAGGCCGGCGGCAAGCCGCTGGCCGGTGGGCAGACACTGCTGGCTTCCATGAAGCTGCGCCTTGCTTCGCCCGAACAGTTGGTTGACCTGGGCGCCGTGAAAGAACTCGCCGGCATCCGCAAAGACGGCGACACGCTCGTCATCGGCGCCATGACGCGCCATGCCGATGTGGCGAACAATGCCGACGTGAAGGCCATGATCCCCGCGCTCGCATCGCTGGCCGAGGGCATCGGCGACAAGCAGGTGCGCGCCATGGGCACCATCGGCGGCTCGCTGGCCAACAACGATCCGGCCGCCGATTACCCCGCCGCCGTGCTGGGCCTGGGCGCCACGGTCATCACCACAGAGCGCGAAATCGCGGCGGACGACTACTTTCAAGGCATGTTTGCAACGGCACTGGAAGAGGGCGAGCTCATCACCGCCGTACGCTTTCCCAAGCCGCAGCGCGCGGCGTACATGAAGTTCCGCCAGCCCGCCTCACTGTTCGCGCTGATCGGCGTATTCGTCGCACAGACCCCCGACGGTGCGCGCGTGGCCGTCACAGGCGGCGGAAACGGCGTGTTCCGGCAGACGGCGATGGAAGAAGCGCTGACCAAGAGCTTCACGCCCGAGGCCATCGCCGACATCAGGACCGACGCGAGCGAGATCAACGGCGACCTGCACGGTAGCGCCGATTACCGCGCCCACCTGGTCGGCGTGATGGCGCAACGCGCGGTGGCCAAAGCGGTGGCTTGAGTGCGCGTGCGGTGCGCAGCCCGTCACGTGGCGCTTGTGGGCCCGCAGATTCGTTGGATCTCGCGGCCGTCGCAGACGGCTGCGCTGCGTTGCCAAGCACGCTCAACCGCCGAGCGCCATCACGGCCAGGCTGAGCAACGTCCCCAGCGCGGCCATGACCAAGCCAATGCGCATCGGGTGGGGATGGCCGGCGTAGCGCGCGAAGGCGGTGCCACACAGGAACAACATCACCCACGTTATGCCGCGCGACGTGTGCAGCGCCATGGGGGCGTCGTCCATCCACACGAAGGGCAGCACCACGGGGAAAGTCGCCAGCACCACCATCCAGAAGATGGCGATGGCGGCATAAAAATCCGTCCTGCCCAAGGCCATCCCATGCTGCGGGGGCAGGGCCAGCAAGCGCTGGCGCATGGCTTCCAGCTGCTTGGTGTCAAGCAGCGGGCGCACTTCCTCGGGCAGCGCCTGGGCCAGCACGCCGCGGCCGGCTTCTGGCGACGCGGCGCGCACCTGGCGCGCCAGGGTGCGCGCGTGCGAGCGGCCGATCAGGGTGCGCAACAAGTACATCACCGCGTCCACCATGCCCCACGCCACGTTGCAGCCCAATGCGGCCGCGAGCAAGGTCGATGCTTCCAACGGGCCCGCGCTGGCGATCGACAGCGAGCCGATGATCGTCACCGCCATGATGAGGCCGAACAGCACCTCCGAGATCCGATCCACCGGGTTGAGCAGTTGTTAGCGCACGCGCGCGGGCTGGTATTCGGGGGTCATCGGAAGGGCTTCTGCGGACACGGGGGCTCCATGATCCACCATCGCGACGGTGGTGTGCGCCACGGGGCGGCGCTGGAGGGCATGCGCCCATGAACGCATTGGCTTCCATCGATGGTTTGCAGCAAGCGCTGCAAGACGCCGGCTATTTCGCCGACCGACGGCTGGCCACGGCGGCGTTCTTGGCACTCAAGTTGCAGCGCCCGTTGCTGCTGGAAGGCGAGCCGGGCGTCGGCAAGACCGAGCTGGCCAAGGCACTGGCGCAGACTCTGGGGCGCGAACTGCTGCGCCTGCAGTGCTACGACGGACTGGAGCAACGAGAGGCGATGTACGAGTGGAACTACGCTGCCCAACTGCTGCACCTGCGTGCCGTGGAAGGCAAGGCACCAGCGGAGGAGATAGAGCGCGAGGTCTATCAGCCGCACTACCTCATCCGCCGACCGCTGTTGCAGGCGCTGCAAGCGCCGGCGCCCGGGGCGGTGCTGCTGATCGACGAGGTGGATCGCGCTGACGAGCCGTTCGAGGCTTTCCTGCTCGAATATCTCGGCGAATACCAGGTCAGCATTCCTGAACTGGGCACCGTGCGCGCCGTCTGCACGCCGGTGACGATTCTCACCAGCAACCGCACGCGCGAGTTGAACGATGCCGTCAAGCGCCGCTGCCTGTACCACTGGCTCGATTACCCCGAGCGCGAGCGCGAACTCGCCATCGTGCGCGCCCGCGCCCCCGAAGCGCCGCAGGCGCTGGCCGAGCAGGTCGCCCGCTTCGTGCAGCGCCTGCGCAGCGCGCCGTATGCGGGCCACTTTCAGCGCGCGCCCGGCATCGCCGAAAGCGTGGAGTGGGCCAAGGCCCTGGTCGCGCTCGACACGCTGCACCTCGACCCCGAGGTGGTGCAAGGCACGGCCGGCGTGCTGTTCAAGCAGCGCGAGGATGTGGCGGCGCTGACGGAGCCGTTGGTGGCGGAACTGCTTGAGGCGCACGCGGTCGATCCATGAACTTCATACGCGAAGGACGCGAAGGTTTCGCGAAGGACGCGAGAGACTCATTTCTTTTGGGTTTCTTTCGCGTCCTTCGCGTAGCTTTCGCGTCCTTCGCGTCCTCTTCGGGCTGTCATGCAACTCGGTGACGCCCGCACCGGCAAGCTCGCCGGCAACATCGCCGCCTTCAGCCGCACGCTGCGCCGCGCCGGTGTGCCGGTGGATGCCGCGCGCATCGTGCTGGCCCAGCAGGCGCTGCAATGCGTGGAGCTGGACCGCAAGCCCGACGTCGCCGCCGCGCTCGAAGCCGTGCTGGTCAGCCGCGAGGGCGACCGCGCGGTGTTCCGTGAGCTGTTCGACGCCTTCTTTCGCGATCCTGAACTCGCCAACAAGCTGCTCGCGCAGATGCTGCCGCGCGCCGAAGGCCAGGCCGAGCGGCCGCGCCAGCGCCCTCGTGTGCGCGAAGCCCTGCAGCCGCAGCGCGCGGCGCAGATGCTCAAGCCCGCCGAGCCCGACAAGGAAATCGACCTCGACGCCGCCATGACGGCCAGCGACGCCGAACGCCTGCGCCAGGCCGATTTCAACCAGCTCACGGCCAGCGAATACCGCCTGGTCGAACGCCTCGTGCGCGACATTCGCCTGCCGGTGCCCGCCGTGCCCTCGCGCCGCACGCGCGCCGGCTGGCGCGGCCACCGCGTTCACTGGGGCCACACACTGCAAGGCGCCATGCACACCGGCGGCGAGGTGATGGCGCTGCACCGCCTGCAACGCCGCGTGCAGCCCTTGCCGCTGCTGGTGCTGGTCGATGTGTCGGGCTCGATGGAACGCTACGCACGCCTGCTGCTGGCCTTTCTGCACGCCGCCACGCGGCAGGCGCACGGCATGCGCATCCGCCGCGACGTGTTCGCTTTCGGCACGCACCTGACCGACCTGACGCCCGCCTTCCGCCTGCAGGACGCCGACGCCATGCTGACCGAGGCCAGCCGCGCCATCGACGACTTCGCCGGCGGCACGCGCCTTGGCGATTCGCTGGCCGCGCTGCGCCGCCGCCACGCGCGCCGGCTGGTCGGCCGCCGCACGCTGGTGCTGATCGTCAGCGACGGGCTGGACACGGGTGAGCCGGAGGAACTGGCGCGCGAACTCGCCTGTCTCAAGCGCCACACGCGGCGCCTGCTGTGGCTCAATCCGCTGCTGCGTTTTGACGGCTACGCGCCCACCGCGCGCGGTGCGGCCGAACTGCACCGCGCCGCCGACGGCATGCTGGCGGTGCACAACCTGAGCGCCTTGCAGACGCTCGGGCACGCCATTGCCGCGCTCATTCAACAATAGCAAGACAAGGAGATTCCACATGGACATGCAAGGCAGCAGGCAACTCGCCGTGACGCAGCAACAGGCGTGGGAAGCGCTGAACGACCCCGAGGTGCTGAAGGTCTGCATCCCCGGCTGCGACAGCATCGAAGCCACGGGCGAGGGCGCCTACGCGCTGACCAACGCCATCAAGGTCGGCCCCGTGTCGGCCAAGTTCAAGGGCAACCTGCAACTGACCGACATTCAGGCGCCCGACAGCTACACCATCAACTTCGAGGGCAATGGCGGCGCCGCTGGCTTCGGCAAGGGCAGCGCCAAGGTCAATCTGGTGCCCAACGACGCGGGTTGCGAGCTGGGCTACACCGTCAACGCCTCGGTCGGCGGCAAGATCGCCCAGGTCGGCCAGCGCCTGATCGATGGCGTGGCCAAGTCGATGGCCGAGAGCTTCTTCAAGCGCTTCGACGAAGAAATGAACCGCCGCCATGGCCCGCCGCCCGATGAGGCCGCTGCCGAAGAGCCCGGCAAGCTCAAGAAGATGTGGGGCAAACTGACAGGCAGCAGCAAGGCGGAAGACGCCGGCTCAACGTGAAAGGAGCCCCTCATGGAAAACCTTGACACCGCCGTGCTGCGCGCGCTGCGCGACTGGCGCGCGGCCGGTCAGCAGGCGCTGCTGGTCACCGTGGTGCGCACCTGGGGGTCGTCGCCGCGCCCGGTGGGCTCGATCATGGCGCTGAACGAAAACGGTTCGGTGGCCGGCTCGGTGTCGGGCGGCTGCATCGAGGACGACCTGATTGCCCGCTACGCGCGCCGCGGCGCGGCCGATGCGCTGCCCCACAGTGGAAAACCGCAGTTCGCCAAATACGGCATCACCGCCGACGAGGCGCACCGCTTCGGCCTGCCTTGCGGCGGCACGCTGGAACTGCTGTTTGAGTTCGACCCCGACACCGCCAGTCTGACGGAACTGGTGCGCGCTCTCGACGCCGGCCGCCTGATGCGCCGCACGGTCCATCTGGCGGATGGCCGCGTCACACTCTCGCCCGCCGACGCGCCGACCGAACTGAACGTGGACGACGCGCAGCTGACCAATACCTTCGGCCCCGAATACCGCATGCTCATCATCGGTGCTGGGCAGATGAGCGAATACCTCGCCACCATGGCGCAGTTCTGCGGCTTCGCCGTGACGGTGTGCGACCCGCGCGAGGAATACCGCGGCGGCTGGTCGGTGCCCGGCGTGCACCTGGCCACCGACATGCCCGACGACGTGGTCACGGCATTCAAGCCCGACAAGCGCAGTTGCGTCATCGCCCTCACGCACGACCCCAAGCTGGACGACCTGGCGCTGCTGGAAGCGCTGGGCAGCGAAGCCTTCTACATCGGCGCCCTGGGCAGCCGCCGCAACAACACGGCGCGGCGCCAGCGGCTGATCGAGCACTTCGATCAGACTGAAGCCAGCCTCGCCAAACTGCGCGGCCCGGTCGGCATCTTCATCGGCAGCAAGACCCCGCCCGAAATCGCCGTCAGCGTGATGGCCGAGGTGCTCGCGGTGAAGAACGGCGTGGCCCTGCCGCGCGACATGGACGTGGCGCACGTGAAAGACCAGCAGACAGCGCAGCCAGGCCGCACGGCTTCGTCGTGCGCGATGGGTTGATCTGCGTCGGCGCATGGCCCTGGATGCTATTCAAGACATAGCGGGTATCGTCCTGGCGGCGGGCGCTGGCCGCCGGATGGGCTACAGGCCCAAGGCACTGCTGCAGCGCGATGGCCAGCCGCTGGTGGCGCGCCAGATCGGGCTGCTGGCCCAGTGCAGTGTGCGCCGTATCATGGTCGTGCTGGGCCACCATGCCGCACGCATCGCGCCCGTGTTGGCGACCACGGCGACGGCGCTTCCGGGCGTTGACCTGAACTGGGTGGTCAACCCCACGCCCGACGAAGGCACGGGCGCGTCGTTGCGTTGCGCGCTGGCGGCCTTGCCGGCCGACTTGACGGGTGTGATGGTGGTGCTGGCCGATCAGCCCTTGCTGCAGGTTGATGACGTGGCCTGCGTGCTGGCTGCGTGGCGCGCGAGACCAGCGGACATCGACTTGATCGTGCCCACGCATGAAGGCCAACCCGGCCACCCGCTGATTTTTGGCCCACAGGTGCGGCAAGCGGTGGCGCACGGGCAGGGCGCTGCGGGCGTGCGCGACTGGCGGCGCGCGCACCCGCGCCAGGTGTTGGCGCTGCCGGTCGATCACGCGCGCTGCACGCAGGACATCGACACCGAGGATGATCTGGCGCGGCTGACGGCTGAGCAGGGCGTGCGCCTGAGTTGGCCTGACGTGAGTTGATTTTCAGACAGAACAGGGCGCCAGCGCACAGCAGTCAAGCGCGAGCAGCTATTCAAGCAATAGCAAACAGCCCAATTTCCCGCAAACGCCTCCCACCGCGCATGCCATGGCTCGGGCCCGTTCGCGTCGCCTTGTGCATCGTCCACGCGCACGGCAAGTCCGGTCACTTGCCCGAACGTTGCCGCCGGCACCGCGCCATCGGCCAGCAGCTGCCGCACCAGTTGGCGAAACGCCGTGCCGTGCTCTTGCAGCCACGTGGCGGCGCGCGCCAGCTCGGCGGCCAGCAGTGCCTCGGCCTCGGCGTTGGTGGGCTGAACGTCGGTGTTGAGGTTGTCGTCCGAGTCGCTGGTCACGTCGGTGCGGCCCAGGCGGGTGCCAAAGCCGAAGTGGCGCACGTAGCGCATGGCTTCGGACGTGGCGTGGCGCAGGTCGCCTTCGGCGCCGGTGTTGCTGGCCTCCGCGCCGAACACCAGGTTATCGGCCGCGCAGCCGGCCAGGCTGACACAGATGTCGTCGCGCCACATGCGGCGCGACCAGGCTTTCTCGTTGCCACCGCGCACGTAGCCGCCGTTGAACGACGCCACGTTGATGCGCACTTCTTTCGGCGCGCGGCCCATCAGCACGGCGTAAATCAGCCCGTGCCCTGCCTCATGCACCGCCAGCAGCGTGCGGTAGTCGATGGACGCGCGTTAGCGCAGCCCGTGCAGCTCGAAGTTGACGGGAAGCACGCAGTGCTCGCCCTGCCAATCCACGCGCAGGTGCTTGGCATCGGCGCCCAGCGACAAGGGCAGGGCGCTGCCTGCGGGCGCGCCGCGCTCGATGGCCCACAGCGCCGCGTTCACCAGCGAGCCGCCCAGCACCGCGCGCACGGTCGAGAACACGGGCCGCGTGCCTTGGGCGAGCAACACGGCGTTGTCGTAAATCTCGTCCAGCACGCGCGGCGCCACGTCAAAGCGGATGCCGGCGCTGGCCTGCACCTCATCGACGCACTGCGCCGCGGTGCGCGCAATCAAGCGCTGGTACGACGCGCGCGACAGCGACGGGTAGATGAAGTGGTTGTTGCCCAGC
>JAGOVZ010000163.1 GCA_018060485.1 Ottowia sp.
CCCTTGGCCTGGAACTGCGCGAGGATGTCTTGCACACGTGCCATGGCGTCAATCCTCCGCCTGGCGCAGGCCGTCAACCAGCTGGTCGAGCTTGTCGTTCGACATGAAGCTGCACATGTGACGGTCGTTCACCAACATTACCGGCGCATCGCCACAGGCGCCCAAGCATTCGGAGGGCTGCACGGTGAACTGGCCATCGGCCGTGGTGCCATAGGGCTCGACGCCCAGCTTGCCGCACAGATGCCGCAGCGCCTCGGGGCCGCCGGCGAACATGCACGGGGCGTTGGTGCACACGTTCAACTTGAAGCGGCCCACCGGCTTCTGGTTGTACATGTTGTAGAAGGTGGTGACCTCGTGCACGGCCATGACGGGCATGCCCAGATAGTCGGCCACGGCCTTTTCGCTGGCCGGGCTGACCCAGCCTTGCTCCTGCTGCACGATGGACAGGCAGGCCATCACGGCCGACTGCGTCTGGTCGGCCGGGTACTTGGCCACCTCGCGCGCAAAGCGCTCGCGCGTGGCGTCGCCCAAGGGCGCCGCTGCGGGGGATGCGATGGCAGTGCTCATCGATCGATCTCTCCAAACACAATGTCCAGCGTGCCGATGATGGCCACCGCATCGGCCAGCATGTGGCCCTTGACCAATTCGTCCAGCGCCGCCAGGTGCACGAAGCCGGGCGGCCGAATCTTCATGCGGTAAGGCTTGTTGGCGCCATCGCTCACCATGTAGATGCCGAACTCGCCCTTGGGGTGCTCGACCGCCGCGTAAGCCTCGCCTTCGGGCACGTGCATGCCTTCGGTGAACAGCTTGAAGTGGTGGATCAGCGACTCCATGTCGGTCTTCATCGCCTCACGCGAGGGCGGCGCGATCTTGTGGTTGTCGGTGATCACGGGGCCGGGATTGGCGCGCAGCCAGGCCACGCACTGCTGCACGATGCGGTTGGACTGCCGCATCTCGTTCACGCGCACCAGGTAGCGGTCGTAGCTGTCGCCCGTCTTGCCCACCGGGATGTCGAAATCCATGCGGTCGTACACGTCGTACGGCTGCTTTTTGCGCAGGTCCCACGCGATGCCCGAGCCGCGCAGCATGGGCCCGGTGAGGCCCAGGTTGAGCGCGCGCTCCGGCGCCATCACGCCGATGCCCACGGTGCGCTGTTTCCAGATGCGGTTGTCGGTCAGCAGGACTTCGTATTCGTCGATCAGACCGGGGAAGCGCTTGGTGAAGTCCTCGATGAAATCGAGCAACGAGCCCTGCCGGCTCGCGTTCAAGGCCTCGAGCGCCTTGGCGTTGCGAATCTTGTTGGCGCGGTATTGCGGCATGCTGTCCGGCAGATCGCGGTAGACACCGCCGGGACGGAAATACGCCGCGTGCATGCGCGCGCCCGACACCGCCTCGTACATGTCGAACAGGTCTTCACGCTCGCGGAACGTGTAGATCAGCATGGTGGACGAGCCGCAGTCGTTGCCGTGCGAACCCAGCCACATCAGGTGATTCATGATGCGCGTGATCTCGGCAAACATCACGCGGATGTACTGCGCACGCAGCGGCACCTCGATGCCGGCCAGCTTCTCGATCGCCAGGCAGTAGGCGTGCTCGTTGCACATCATCGAGCAGTAGTCCAGCCGATCCATGTACGGCAGGGCCTGCAGATAGGTCTTGTGCTCGGCCAGCTTTTCGGTGGCGCGGTGCAGCAGGCCGATGTGCGGGTCGGCGCGTTGCACGACCTCGCCGTCGAGTTCAAGCACCAGGCGCAGCACGCCATGCGCGGCCGGGTGCTGGGGGCCGAAGTTGAGGGTGTAGTTCTTGATTTCGGCCATGTCAGTGCAAACCGCCGCCGTAGTTGTCTTCGCGGATCACGCGCGGCGTGATTTCGCGCGGCTCGATCGATACCGGCTCGTACACCACGCGCTGGCGCTCGGCGTCGTAGCGCATTTCGACGTGACCGGAAAGCGGAAAGTCCTTGCGGAACGGGTGGCCGATGAAGCCATAGTCGGTCAGGATGCGGCGCAGGTCGGTGTGGCCTTCGAACATGATGCCGAACAGGTCGAACGCCTCGCGCTCGAACCAGTTGACACTGCTCCAGAGGTCGTTGACCGATGCCACCACCGCAAAGTCGTCGTTGGCGCAGAACACGCGCACACGCACGCGCTGGTTGAGGCTGATCGACAAAAGATGCGACACCACTGCAAAACGCGGGCCTTCCCAGCGGCCGTCGCCGTAGGTTGAGTAGTCGATGCCGCACAAATCCAGCAGCTGCTCGAACTGACAGCCGGGCGCGTCGCGCAGCGTCTTCATGGCGGCGTGGTAATGGTCGGGCGACACGGTCACGGTCACTTCGCCCAGCGCCACATCCACGCGCTGCGCCTGTTCGCCCAGTGCGGCGGCAATGTTGGCCTGCAGAGCCTCGGGAGAAATTGCGATGTCGGCCATGCTCAGACCCGCGCGATGGTGTTGGTGCGGCGCACCTTGTTCTGCAACTGGATGATGCCGTACAGCAGCGCCTCGGCCGTGGGCGGGCAGCCCGGCACGTACACGTCAACCGGCACGATGCGGTCGCAGCCGCGCACCACCGAATAGCTGTAGTGGTAGTAACCGCCGCCGTTGGCGCACGAGCCCATCGAGATCACCCAGCGCGGTTCGGCCATCTGGTCGTACACCTTGCGCAAGGCTGGTGCCATCTTGTTGCACAGCGTGCCGGCGACGATCATCAAATCGGCCTGGCGCGGGCTGGCGCGAAACACCTCGGCGCCAAAGCGCGCGATGTCGTAGCGGGCCGCGGCGGCGTGCATCATCTCCACCGCGCAGCAAGCCAGGCCGAACGTGACGGGCCACAAGGAGCCGGTCTTGGCCCAGTTCACCACCGCATCGACGCCGGTGAGCAGAAAGCCTTTTTGCTGAAGCTGATCATTCATGTGAGATATCCCTGTCGCCGCGAAGACGTCACGCGCAGCTTATTCCCAGTCGAGGGCGCCTTTTTTCCATTCGTAGACGAAGCCCACCACCAGAATGGCCAGAAAGATGACGACCGCCGCAAAGCCGACAACGCCCACTTCCTTGAGCGCCACCGCCCACGGAAACAGGAAGGCGATTTCAAGGTCGAACAGGATGAACAGGATGGCGACGAGGTAGTAGCGCACATCGAACTTCATGCGCGCGTCTTCAAACGCCTCGAAGCCGCATTCGTAGGGCGAATTCTTGGCCGCGTCGGGCTTGTGGGGCATGAGAAACGCGCCCATGCCCAGACAGAGCGCCCCAACAGCCAGCCCGACCAGGATGAAAAGCAGAACGGGAAGATACTGGGCGAGATTCATCGGGTGTCTTCGTTTTGGCGCCCCGGAGGCATCGCCGGCCTCCGGGTTCTTGCGTTCTTGCGTTCTTGGTGCCGTCGGCGAGACTCGAACTCGCACAGCTTTCGCCACTACCCCCTCAAGATAGCGTGTCTACCAATTTCACCACGACGGCATGTGTCCTTGCATCGGGCTTTCTGCGGGGCTTAAACACCCTGCAGACGCAGCGCCGAAGCACCTAGGAGTTTACCCTGAAAACGACCCGTTACAGAGGGGAAGAATCGTTTTTGGTGCGGGCTGACAGCCCGCTTACTTGGTCGGAATCTGCGCCGCGCCGCTGGCTGCCGGTGCCGGCGGCTCAGCGGCGGCCGAAGCCGATGGCGCGGGCACCGCAGCAGCGCCCAACGGGATCGCATCGGCACCCGCTGCGGGTGCCGGCACGGCGGCCGAAGCGCCGCTGGCCGGGGCCGAGATGGGCGCGCGATCCAGCACGCTGCCACCGCCCGCCGGCGCGCTGCGCACGCTGAAGCCAAAGTAGGCCAAGGCCAGCGTGCTGGTCAGAAACACCGTGGCCAGCACGGCCGTGGAGCGCGACAGGAAGTTGGCGCTGCCAGACGCACCGAACAGGCTGCCCGAGGCACCGCTGCCAAAGGCCGTGCCCATGTCGGCACCCTTGCCGTGCTGCACCAGGATCAGGCCGATCATGGCCAACGCAGACAGGATCTGCAACACCAACACCAGATTCAAGACGACGTTCATTCAAAACTCCAAAATCTATAGCTGCCCGCGCACGCGCATCAAGCGGCGGCGGCCACAATTTTCAAAAAATCCGCGGCCTTGAGGGCGGCGCCGCCAATCAGGCCGCCATCGATGTCGGGCTGTGCCAGCAGCTCGGCCGCGTTGGCCGCGTTCATGCTGCCGCCGTACAGGATGCGCACGCGATCCGCGTGTTCGGTCGCGGCCTTGATCTGCGCGCGCAGCACGGCGTGGACCTGTTGCGCCTGTTCGGGCGTGGCCGTCTTGCCGGTGCCGATGGCCCACACGGGTTCGTAGGCGACCACGATCTCGCTGCTGCAATGACCGTTGAGGTGAATCACCGCCGACAGCTGGCGCTTGACGATGAAATCG
The DNA here is from genome assembly GCA_018060485.1 of Ottowia sp. Taxonomy (GTDB): domain Bacteria; phylum Pseudomonadota; class Gammaproteobacteria; order Burkholderiales; family Burkholderiaceae_C; genus Ottowia. The sequence continues at coordinate 4,416 of JAGOVZ010000163.1, forward strand.
GTCATGCCCTCTTCGCGCTCGCGCAATGTTTCGCCGACGCAGACGATGGGCGTGATGCCCGCCGCCAGCGCGCGCTTGGCCTTGATGGCCACGTGCACGTCGCTCTCGGCCTGATGCTGGCGCCGCTCGCTGTGGCCGACGATGGCGTAACGCACACCAAAGTCGCGCAGCATGTCGGCCGAGACGTCGCCGGTGAAGGCACCGGCCTCGTGCATCGACACGTTCTGCACGCCCAGCTCGATGGGCGAACCCGCCAGCAACGCCTGCAACTGGGCCAGGTAGATGCCGGGCGGGCACACCGCCACTTCGCAGCGCGGCTGGCCGATGCCGGCGAGCAGCTCGCGCACCAGCGATTCGTTGGCCGCCAGCGAGCCGTTCATCTTCCAGTTGCCGACGATGAGTTTGCGTTTGTCCATGCTCAACTCCAGGTCAACACGATCTTGCCGACGTGGTCACCGCTTTGCATCAGCGCATGCGCGCGCGCGGCGCCGCTGGGCAGGCCGTCGCCCGCTTCGGAGGCGGCAAACACGCTGTGGATCACCGGCTTGACAACGCCGCTCTCCAGCCACGGCCACACGGTCTTTTTCAGCGCCTGGGCAATCGCGCCCTTGAACGCCACCGGGCGCGGGCGCAAGGTCGAGCCAGTGATCGTCAAACGGCGACGCAGCACCAGGCCGGCGTTGAATTCGGCCTTGATGCCGCCTTGCACGGCGATGATGACCAGGCGCCCGTCTTCAGCCAGACATTCGACCTCGCGCTTGACGTAGTCGCCGGCGACCATGTCGAGGATGACATCAACGCCCTGGCCACCGGTCAGCTTCTTCGCCTCTTCGGCAAAGTCGGTTGCTTTGTAATTGATAGCATGGTCTGCACCCAGATCAAGCGCTGCGGCGCATTTTTCATCGGAACCAGCGGTCACGATCACGGTCGCGCCCGCCGCCTTGCCGAGTTGAATCGCTGTCACGCCGATGCCGCTGGTGCCGCCCTGCACCAACAGGGTTTCGCCCTTTTGCAGGCGACCGCGGTCGAACACATTGCTCCACACGGTGAAGAAGGTCTCGGGCAGCGACGCCGCCTCGACGTCCGTCAAACCCCTGGGCACCGGCAGGCACTGCGCGACCGGGGCTACGCAGTATTCGGCGTAGCCGCCGCCCGCGACCAGCGCGCACACGCGGTCGCCGACCTTGAAGCCTGCTTGCGCCATGGCCGCCGCGTCGCCCGACTCGATGACGCCCGCCACTTCCAGCCCCGGCAGATCCGACGCGCCGGGCGGCACGGGATAGTTACCAGTGCGCTGCAGCACATCGGGGCGGTTGACGCCGGAGGCGCTGACGCGGATCAGCACCTCGCCCGCGCCGGCGACCGGCGTGGCGCGCTCGGCAGGCACCAACACCTCGGGCGCGCCGTATTCGCGGATCTCAATGCATTTCATGGTCAAACAGGCCTCTGGCGCTTGTGCATCAAGCGCGAGCAGCTATCAA
>JAGOVZ010000164.1 GCA_018060485.1 Ottowia sp.
CCGTAGGTTTCGGGGCTGATGTCGATGCCGCCTTGCAGCACCAGGCCGTCGAGATTGGCCACCAGGTCGTTGAGCGGCGGGCGCTTGCGCTGCAGCGGCGCGCTTTGGTCGATGAAGGGAATCATCAACGCCACCACGCCGTGCGACATGATCCAGGTGGCCATGCCGCTTTCCAGAAACTGCAGCCGCTTGGTAGGCAGCCCCAGGCCGGGCGGCGGGTTGTGCAACAGGCGGGCAGAGATGCCGATGCGCAGGGTCATGGTGGGTGCTTGTGAATCAAACAGGGCGCTGGCGCTGATGGGGCAAGCGCGAGCAGCTATGATTTTTGCATGACGCGCCTGGCGGCGCATGACCTCGGCCTGCGGCCTTCGATGACGGCGCGGCGCGCCATGACCTCAAGCCCTGGGTCATTCCGTCATTGCAGCGAAGCGAAGTCATTTCGTCATCAGATCGACCGTTGGCGCCTACCACTCAAGCGCGAGCAGCTATCAAATATAGAGTATCGAGCGTTTCACGCAGCGCGCCCCCTGAATCGCTGCGCGGCCTGGCGGATCACTTCGCCCAGCAGGCGCTCCTCGGCCTGCCGCTCGCGCAGCCAGCGCGCGTCGTTGCGGTTGTCCTGCACTTCCTGGCGCAGCATGGCGAGTGCGCCGCTCGCCTGGCAGGGTTCGGCAAAGGGCTGGATGCGGTCCATGGTGGCCAGGATGTGATCGCGCAACGGCAGGTGCTCGCCGCTGGCCGGGTCGACGTACACGGCGTCGAGCCCAAAGCGGCAGGCCTGAAAGCGGTTGTAGCCGTAGACCAGGTAGTCGTCTTCGACGGGCGCAAACGGCCGCTCTTGCTGGAACCACGCTGCCAGCGACTGCACGTAGCCGGCCAGCGCGGCTGCGCGCTCCACGGTCAGCGGGGTGTCGAACACGCGCACTTCGATGGTGCCGTATTCGGGCTTGGGGCGAATGTCCCAGTAAAAGTCCTTCATCGACTTGACCACGCCGGTGCGTGTCATCTTGTCGAAATACTGCCCGAACTCGTCCCACGTCAGCACGCAGGGCGCACGGCCCGACAGCGGAAAGGCAAACACCGAGTTGAGACGCGCCGAATCAAACGCCGTGTCCTGCCCTTGCACGTAGGGGCTGCTCGCCGCCAGCGCAATGAAGTGCGGGATGTAGCGGCTCATGCAGTGCAGCGTGTAGAGCGCGGTGTCGGCATCGGGGCAGCCCACGTGCACGTGCTGGCCGAAGATGGTGAACTGCTTGGTCAGGTAGCCGTAGAGCGCCGACAGCTCGTGAAAGCGCGGCTTGTCGTAGATGCGCTGCTGGTGCCACTGCTGAAACGGGTGCGTGCCGCCGCCCACCACGGCGATGTTGAGCTTGTCGGCGCACTGCACCAGCGCGTCGCGGATCTGGGTCAGCTGCGCCAGCGCGTCGCGCCAGGTGGCGCAGACGTCGGTGGAGATTTCGATCATGCCGGCCGTCATTTCCGGCACCACCGAGCCGGGCAGCTTGCGCCGCGCCATCAGGCGCAGCATGTCGTCGGCGTAGTGCGCCAGGTCGTAGTCGTTGGTGTTGACCAGCTGCAGCTCCAGCTCGACGCCGAGCGTCAGCGCCTCGGATTGACCAAAAGCTTGCAGCGTCATGCCAGCGGTCCCGGTTGACTGTCGGCGGCGGCCGGATCGCTGTGGCGCCACGGCTTGACGGCTTCGCGCGCGCGCACCAGCGCCAGGCCGACCAGCACCGCGCCCAGCAGTTCGGTGATCAAAATCACCGGCAGCGCAATCGCCGCCACGCGCGCGCCGACGCTGTGCGAGGCCACCACGAATTGCGAGGTCAGCAGCAGCGCCACCGACGACATCGGCACCAGCGCCACCCCCACCCACAGCGACTGCCGCAGCGACAGCCCGCTGGCCGGCCCGGTCAGCAGCAGGCTGAGCAGCTTGGCCGCCATGCGCGCGGCAACCAGCGCCAGCGCGGCCCAGGTCAAGGCGCCGTGCCAGTCGGCCTGCGCCGCCATCAAGGACACCAGCACGAACATCAGCACGTTGAGCATGGCCGCCGCCGTGCCCAGCTGGCGCGGCCAGACCCAGGGCCGCGGCTGCAGTTGCTTGAGCACGATGCCCGCCAGCAGCGTGGCCAGCGGGGCCGAGCCGCCCAGCGGCGTGGTGACGGCCGTGCAGGCGCCGATCAGCGCCAGGATGACGATGGCCGTGTCCTGGCTGGTCGGGTGCAGCAGCTTGAAGGCGCCAACCAGCAGCGCCGCCAGCAGCGCGCCGACCAGCAGCGACACGCCCAGCACCGCCGCCGACGAGGCCAGCGACGCCAGCATGGTGGTGTCGCCGCGGTCGATGCTGCGCAGCATGGCGGTACCCGCCGTCAGCGCGTACAGCGTGTTGAGCGTGGCCAGCGCGATGGCGCGGTCGGTCACCGGGCCGCTGGCGCGCAGATCGGACACCACGCGCATCAGCACCGCGGGCGATGCCGCCACCGACACGACGGCCAGCGCGCGCGCCACCGGCACGTCCAGCTCCAGTGCGCGCAGCAGCAGGTAGGCGGCAAAAAAGGTCAGCAGCGCCTCGACCAGGCTTTGCACCAGCACCATCGGGTTGTGGCGGAACCAGCGCAGCGACAGCCGCGCGCCGGCTTCGAACAGCACCACGGCGATGCCCAGCTCCAGCAGGTACAGGCCGACGCCGTGCAGCGGCCAGGCGCCGCCGGCAAAGCCGGCCAGGCCGACCGCGGTGCCGAACACCGCGTAGCCGAGGATCTTGGGCAGCCCGGTAAAGCGCTGCACCAGGTGCCCGGCCAGCGCCGCCAGCGCCAGCAGCAGCGCCCATTCAAGCGTCAGCGGGCCCGGCGCGGATTGCAGGGCGGCGGGCCAGAAAGCGATGGCGTCATGCAGCAAAACGAAAGGGGTCCTTGGTTGTGTTCAGGTTCATCCTAACCGCTTCAGGCGGGGTGACCAGAGGGCTTGTCAAAAAAGATAGCTGCCCGCGCTTTCCAGTCAAGCGCTGGCGTCCATTTTTGTCACTTTTTCAGCGGCGGGTGGCGCGTCCGCCGCGTCCGCCGACGCCGGGCGCCGCACCCGCAGCGGCAGCACGAAGGACCACGGCCGGCGCAGCGCGCGCCAGGCCAGCGCGATGTACACGCGCCGCCGATCCACCGCCGGCACGTTTTGCGCCGTCAGCGCCAGCCTGAAGGCCAGCGTGAAACTGAACGTCAGGTTCATCAAGCCGGTGATGACGATGCCCGCCACCGCCCAGCCAAACGCCGGCTGGTGCAGCACCTGCGCCCCCAGCTTGTGCGCCGACGCCGCGATCTGCCCGGCCACCAGCGTGACGTGACGCACCTCGAACGGGACGCCGAAGAAGCCGATGATCGGCGGCACCAGCCCCAGCATCAGCCCGAGCGAGATGTTGGCGGTGTAGCCCGAGATGTGGTCGCGCCAGTAGGCGCCCCAGCGCGCCGCGCGCGCGGCGCCCAGCCAGCGCGTCATGCGCGGGTCGTAGGCCATCACCGAATCAAGGCGGTGAAAGACGAACCAGTTCTCCACCCAGCCGGCAACGATGCTGGACAGGAACAGCAAGCCCCCGGTGGCCGCCGCAAACAGCGCGGTCGGCCCCAGCAGGTGGTGGTGCGCCAATATCTCGCGTGCGTGGGAGGCGCTCAGCACGCCGTCCCAGCCCAGCCACTGCACCACCACGCCGATGCCGATGGCCGCCGGAATCACCAGCCCCACGTTGCCCAAAATGGCGGCGTACTGCGAGCGCAGCAGGTACACCATCTCGTCGACAAAATTTTCCACCGCTTCGGGCGTCGTCACGTTCTTGAGGCGCGCCGCCATGGCCGGCGCGGTCATCGCCGGCTGCTTGGTCGCCACCGTCCAGTGCGCCAGCATGATGATGACGAACGACACCGCGTAGTTCAGCCCCGCGTACAGCCCGCCCCAGAACGCCGACAGTCCGAGCATGCCCAGCCCCAGCTTGATCCAGGTGGTGAAGGCCAGCACCACGCCGCCGCCCGACGCGGCGCCCAGCATGCGCAGGTAGTCGCGCGGCGTGCGGGTGATGTAGTGCTCGCCGGTTTCGGCGTTGCGCTCGGTCACCTTGGCGGCCAGCAGTTCGGTGCTGCTGGCCAGCAGCGCGCGCATGCTCAGGCTGTCGCGGTTCACGCGCACCAGGTGCGACAACAGCTGCGCCGTGGCCTGCGCCGGCGCATCGGTGTCCAGGCACAGCAGCAGCGCCTTGACGCGCAGGATGCGCTGGCGCAGCTGGCGCAGCTGGAATTCGATGTGCACCGAAATGCCGTGTTCGCCCAGGTGCGCATACACCGTGGCCGCGGCGGCGCGGCAAGCGTCGAGCTGGCTGCGCAGCTCGGCCGCGGCCACCAGCGCCGGCGCGCTCTGGCGGCCGTGCGTCAGCACCGCCTGGCGCAGTGTCTCGAAGACGATCGGCAGATCGAGAAACGGCCGCTGCTCGCGCGCCTCGGGCGACATGCGCAGCCGCACGTCGGCCGACTGGCCGATGGCGCTGATCTGGCCGGTGGCGTAGGCCATGGCGTCCAGCAGCGTGCGCAGCGCATAGCCGCCGCCGGCCTGGGTGCCGTGGCCCTCAGCGCGAAACAGCGTGGTGCGCAGGCGCTGCAGCGTCGGCTCGTCCAGCGCGCGCAGCCACTTGGCGTCCAGTTCGGTCGGAAACATCAGCCCGAACAGCTCGCTCAGGTCGGTGGTTTCGGGCGTGGCCGGCAGCAGTTTGCGGCGCAGCCGGTGCACCAGCTCGCTCGGGAACGAGCCGCGCGGCGCAAAGCCCAGGTCGGCCAGCAGCGCCGTGGCGTCCATGGTGGTCAGAAATTCCCGCCACCAGTCTTGCCACTGATGCAGCCAGTCGGGCCGCACCTCGGCCGCGTCGATCAGCATGCGCATGCGCGCCACGGCCATGTCCACATCGTCCGAATCGCCGCGCACCCAGGCCAGCAGGCGAATCAGCCACAGGTTGCGCTCGGCCAGCGGCGCCTCGGCATCAAGCGCCCGCATCAGCTCGATCAACTCAAGTTGCGACGTCCCCATCTCAAGCGCTCAAAAACCCTGACGCCATAAGGCTGCGAAGCAAGCCACCCCAAGGCCGCGGAGCAGGCCATGCGGGAACGCCGTGGAACGGGCTTGGCCCGGCCACTGGCGTTGTACCCTGGGAGAAGGCGCCGCAGGCGACACAGGGGGTTAGTGAAGTACACGCGCGCTGACCCCAGCCTGGCCGCCCGCATCCAGCACGAACATGGGGATCTCGGCCTCAAAGCGCTCGCCATCGGCCGCCACGCAGAAATAGGTGCCGTGCATGGTGCCGCTGGGCGTGCGCAGGCGGCAGCCGCTGGTGTACTGAAACGCCTCGCCCGGCCCCAACAGCGGCTGCTGGCCAACCACGCCCAGGCCCTTGACTTCTTCGACGTGGCCGCGCGCGTCGGTGATGATCCAGTGGCGAGAAATCAGCTGCGCCGGCACCTCGCCCGTGTTGTGCACGGTGATGGTGTACGCAAAGCCATACAGCTCGCTGGCCGGTTCCGACTGATCGGGCAGGTATTGCGGTTCGACCTCGACGCTGAGCTGGTATTTGGGCATGCGCGCATGTTAACGGCGGCGCCTGGCGCGGTGCGTAGGCGAAAATCCCCCGCATGAGCCGCACTTACCGCATCGCCCCGTCCATCCTGTCGGCCGACTTTGCCCGCCTGGGTGACGAGGTGAAGAACGTCATCGCCGCCGGCGCCGACTGGATTCACTTTGACGTCATGGACAACCACTACGTGCCCAACCTGACCTTCGGGCCGATGATTTGCCAGGCGATCAAGCCGCACGCCGTGCGCGCCGACGGCAGCCCGGTGCCGATGGACGTGCACATGATGGTGCAGCC
>JAGOVZ010000165.1 GCA_018060485.1 Ottowia sp.
GGCAAGCCGCAGACCGGCATCTCCTTCTTGCTGATCGACATGAAGTCGCCCGGCGTGAGCGTGCGGCCGATCAAGCTGCTGGACGGCGAAGTCGAGGTGAACGACGTGTTCTTCGACAACGTCGAGGTGCCGGTCGAGAACCTGATCGGCGAAGAAAACAAGGGCTGGACTTACGCCAAGCACCTGCTGAGCCACGAGCGCACCAACATCGCCGACGTGAACCGCGCCAAGCGCGAGTTGGAGCGCTTGAAGCGCATCGCCAAGGCCGAGGGCGTGTACGACGACCAGCGCTTTCGCGACCAGATCGCGCTGCTTGAGATCGACGTGGTGGCGCTGGAGATGCTGGTGCTGCGCGTGCTGAGCGCCGAGAAATCGGGCAAGAACTCGCTCGATATTGCCGGCCTGCTCAAGATCAAGGGCAGCGAAATCCAGCAACGCTACACCGAGCTGATGATGCTGGCCGCCGGCCCGTACAGCCTGCCGTTCATCGAGGAAGCCATGAACGCCGGCTGGCAGGGCGACCAGGCCGCCGCCGCCGGCCTGCAGGGTTTTCCGGGGGGCGACGTGGCCAACGCCACGCTCGCGCCCAGCTACTTCAACTACCGCAAGACGACCATCTACGGCGGCAGCAACGAAGTGCAACGCAACATCGTGGCTCAAACCGTGCTGGGCTGATCAGGAGACAAGAACATGGATTTCGATTTTTCCGACGACCAGCAAGCCCTGCGCGAGGCCGTCGCCAAGTGGGTCGAGAAAAGCTACGACTTCGAGCGCCGCCAGCAAATCGTCAAGTCCGGCGGTTTTGACCGCGCGGTCTACAACGAGCTGGCCGAACTGGGCCTGACGGGCATCTACGTGAGCGAAGAGTACGGCGGCATGGGCATGGGGCCCGTGGAGGCGATGGTGGTGCTGGAAGAGCTGGGCCGCGGCATCGTGACCGAGCCACTGGCGCAGGCCTTCGTCACCAGCGCCGTCATTCAGGCCTATGGCAGCGACGGGGTCAAGCAGCAGTGGCTGCCGAAGATCGCCAGCGGCGAGGCGCTGGTGGTGCTGGCGCAGCAAGAGCGCAAGGCTCGCTACCGCCTGGACGTTTGCGAAGCCAAAGCGGCAAAATCGGGCGACAGTTATGCGCTGACAGCTCTTAAAAACATAGTGCCCGCGGGCGACCAGGCCGACGCCTTCGTGGTGCCCGCCATGCTGGACGGCAAGCTGGCGCTGTTCATCGTCGAGCGCGCCGCCAAAGGCGTCAGCACGCGCGGCTACCTGACGCAGGCCGAGTCGCGCGCCGCCGACGTGAAACTCGACAACGCGCCGGCGCAACTCATCACCACCGATGGCCTGACGGCGCTGAACTTCGCGGTCGATGTCGGCATCGCCTGCGTCTGCGCCGAAGGCGTGGGCGCGATGGATCAGACGCTGAAGCTGACCACCGAGTACATGAACCAGCGCAAGCAGTTCGGCGTCACCATCGCCACCTTCCAGGCGCTGCGCCACCGCGTGGCCGACATGAAGATGCAGCTGGAGCTGGCCCGCTCGATGAGCTACTACGCCACGCTAAAGCTGGGGGCGCCCGAGGCCGAACGACGCCAGGCCCTCTCGCGCGCCAAGGTGCAACTGGGCAACTCGATGCGCTTTGTCGGCCAGCAATCGGTGCAGTTGCACGGCGGCATCGGCGTGACCGACGAATACGCCGGCAGCCACTACTTCAAGGTGCTGACGCAGCTGGAGATGACCTACGGCGACACGCTGCACCACTTGGGCGAGGTGAGCCAGCGCATGACGGAGACGGCCGGCGTTTTCGCCTGACCGCAGCGCCGCTGCGAACATCGGTGTTCGCTGGCGGGGCGCCGACTCAAGTCACCGGCGCGGGGTTGAACAGCACCAGCGCGTTGTGCAGCTTCCAGCGCTCTGCCCAGGTCTTCTGGCGGCCGCTGGCCACATCGAGCAGCAGTTCAAACATCTCCAGGCCCGCCTGCTCGATGGTCTGCTCGCCGTCGGCGATGCGGCCGGCGTTCACATCCATCAGGTCGTGCCAGCGCCGCGCCAGGTCGCTGCGCGTGGCCACTTTCACCACCGGCACGGCCGCCAGCCCATACGGTGTGCCGCGGCCAGTGGTAAACACGTGCAGGTTCATGCCGGCCGCCAGTTGCAGCGTGCCGCAAATGAAGTCGCTGGCCGGCGTGGCGGCAAACACCAGGCCGGTCTGATCGGCCTTGAGCTTTTCGCCCGGCGGCAGCACGCTGGCAATCGCCGCGCTGCCGCTCTTGATGACGCTGCCCATCGCCTTCTCGGTGATGTTCGACAGGCCGCCGGCCTTGTTGCCGGGCGTGGTGTTGGCGGCGCGGTCCACGCGGCCGCGGTCCAGGTACTGGTCGTACCAGCCCAGTTCGCGCACGATGGCCTCGGCCACCGCGGGCGTGGCGGCGCGTGAGGTCAGCTGATCGACCGCATCGCGCACCTCGGTGTTCTCGCTGAACATGAGCGTGCCGCCGGCGCGCACCACCAGGTCGGCCATCACGCCGACAGCGGGGTTGGCCGTGACGCCCGAGAAGGCATCGCTGCCGCCGCACTGCACGCCCACCACCAGCTTGGCTGCAGGCACCGTCTGGCGCCGGCGCGCGTTCAGGCGCTCCAGGATCGGCCGCGCGCGCTGCACGATGTCGTCGATCATGGACATGAAGCCGACATGCGAATCGTCCTGCAAACACACGTTGTTGAGCGCCGCGCCTTCGGGCCGCAGCCCGATGGTGCCCGGCGGGATGAGGCGGTCGGGCTGCAGCTTTTCGCAGCCCAGGCTGACCATCAGCAGCTCGCCGCCGAAGTTCGGGTTCTGGCTGATGTGGCGCAAGGTGCGCTGCGGAATCTCGGCGCCCGGCGCGTCGATGGCGACGCCGCAGCCGTAGGTGTGCTCCAGCGCCACCACGTCATCCACGTTGGGAAACAGCGGCAGCAGTTCGGTGCGGATGCGCTCGGCCGCGATGCCGACCACGCCGGCCACGCACTGCACCGTGGTGGTGATGGCCAGCAGGTTGCGCGTGCCGACCGAACCATCGGCGTTGACATAGCCCTCGAACGTGTAGCCTTGCAGCGGCGCCCATGCCGGCGCGGGCACCGTGGCCATGGGCAGCCCGTCAAGCACGCGCGCGGCCGGAATGTCCAGCAGACGCTCGTGCACCCAGCTGCCGGCGGCAATGGCCCGGTTGGCGTAGCCCACCGGCACGTTGTAGCGGCGCACCACGGCGCCGGCCTCGATGTCCGTCAGCGCCACTTTGTGGCCCTGCGGTACCTTGTCGCGCAGCGCAAGACCATCGGGCAGCTGCGTGCCCGAGGGCAAGCCGCCGTCGTTGGCCACGATGGCCACGTTGTCGGCCGCGTGCAGGCGGATGGCGAGCGGTGGGCGTGGGGTAGTCATTGCGGATCGTGATTCAGTTGGACATTTTTCAGTCAGGCTCGGCGGACGCGGGCTCGCATCCTCGCCCCTTTCGCCCTGAGCCGGTCGAAGGGCATGCTCGAACGAGAACGGGCTTCGACAAGCTCAGCCCGAACGGATAAAAACGAACCATCCGGACCTATTTACGGCGCCTGCACCGCACTCGGCATCGGCTGCCCGGCCACAAACGCATCCAGGTTGTCCAGCACGCGCTGCGCCATGGCCTGGCGCGTCTGCACCGTGGCGCTGGCGATGTGGGGCACCAGCACCACGTTGTCCAGCGCGAAGAATTGGGGCGGCACCTGCGGCTCGTGCTCGAACACGTCCAGCGCGGCGGCGCCGAGGCGTTTTAGCGGCCCGATGGCGCCGCTCAGAGTACGCTCCGCCAGCCCTCCACCTGCGCACTCGAACATGGCCACGCCCGACCACGCCAACCGCCCCCTGTCGCCCCGCGCCCTGCTCTGGCTGGTCGCCATCGGCTTTTTCATGCAGACGCTGGATTCGACCATCGTCAACACCGCGCTGCCCGCCATGGCGCGCAGCCTGGGCGAGAGCCCGCTGCGCATGCAGATGGTGGTGGTGGCTTATGCGCTGACCATGGCGGTGATCATCCCGGCCAGCGGCTGGCTGGCCGACCGCTTTGGCACGCAGCGCATCTTTCTGCTGGCGATCGTACTGTTCACGCTCGGCTCAGCCGCGTGCGCGGCGTCGGGCAGCCTCAATCAGCTGATCGCCGCGCGCGTGCTGCAGGGCACGGGCGGCGCCATGCTGCTGCCGGTGGGGCGGCTGACGGTGCTGCGCAACTTTCCGAACGAGCAGTTCCTGGCGGCGATGAGCTTTGTCGCCATCCCCGGCCTGATCGGCCCGCTGATCGGGCCGACGCTGGGCGGCTGGCTGGTGGAAGTGGCTTCGTGGCACTGGATTTTTCTGATCAACCTGCCGGTCGGGCTGATCGGCGCCATCGTCACGCTGCGGCTGATGCCCAACCAGCGCACGCCCGACATCGGCCGCTTCGACCTCGGCGGTTATCTGCTGCTGACGGTGGCCATGGTGGCGATCTCGCTCTCGCTGGACGGCATGGGGGCCTTGAGCTGGGCGCGCACGCTCGTCGTGCTGCTGCTGGTGATCGGGCTGGCCGCGCTGGCGGCCTACTGGTTGCACGCGCTCAAAAGCCCGGCGCCGCTGTTTTCGCCGGCGCTGTTCGCCATTGCCAGCTACCGTGTGGGCGTGCTGGGCAATCTGTTCGCGCGCATCGGCTCGGGCGCCATGCCTTTCCTGCTGCCGCTGCTGATGCAGCTGGTGATGGGTTTCTCGCCCGCGCAGGCCGGCATGCTGATGCTGCCGGTGGCGCTGGCCAGCATGGCGACAAAGCGTCTGGTCACGCGCATCATCACGCGCTGGGGCTACCGGCGCGTGCTGGTCACCAACACGCTGCTGCTGGGCGCGATGATCGCCGGCTTCGCGCTGATGACGCCCGAGCAGCCGCTGCTGCTGCGCATCGTGCAGATGGCGCTGTTTGGCGCCGTCAATTCGATGCAGTTCACCGCCATGAACGCGGTCACGCTGAAGGACCTGGCCCCCGCGCGCGCGGCCAGCGGCAACAGCCTGTTCTCGATGGTGCAGATGCTGGGCATGAGCCTGGGCGTGACGTGCGCGGCCGCGCTGCTGCACGCCTTCACGGCCTGGCTGCAGACGGGCACTGGGGCAGAGGCGCTGCCCGCCTTTCGCGCCGCGCTGGTGCTGATCGGCGTCATGACCATGGCGTCGGCGGCGATCTTCTGGCAGCTGGATCGCGGCACGCCGGTGCGATCTTCGGCCGCAGCCGCGGTGGATGAAACTTGATGCGTGCGACCACGCACGTCGTCATACTATCGTTTTAGTAGCTGTTCGCGCTTGATGGGCAAGCGCTGGCGGCCTTTTTAATCCTCAAAAAACTCAACCACCCAGCGCCGTCATCAAGGTCTCGAAGACCCGCTCGGCCGGCTCGCTGTTGTCAAGCAGCAGCAGCTCGGGATGGTCTTGCGCGCTGGGCATGAACAGCCGCGTGCGGTAGTCGTCCCAGTGCGCCAGCTTCCACGCATCGTTGGGGTTGCCGCGCGCGGCGATGCGCTGCCGGGCCTCGTCTTCGCGCAGATGCACCCAGACGATGCGCACCTGCACGTCATCGCCGACGCCCAGCCACGCACGGTCGGTCAGCTTGTGCGCCCGCACCTCGCGCGACAGCGGGCCGACGACGATGCAGTTGACGCCCAGCGCCAGGTTTTCGCGCGCCGTTTTCATCAGCCCCGCGTATTCCGGCTCGCGCAGGTGCTGCAGGTACGGCGGGCTGTCGCGGTCGTTCGGGTCGCCCGTCAGCACGCCCATCACGGCCGAGCTGTAGTCGCCATAGAGCGTGTCCTTGTCGAGCAGGCAAAACGATTCGCCCGTGGCGCGGTGCAGCGCCGGCAA
>JAGOVZ010000032.1 GCA_018060485.1 Ottowia sp.
GCCATTGCCGTCACCACCGACAAGCGCTACCCGGGCCTGCCGGATGTGCCGACCATCGCCGAGTCGGGCGTGCCGGGCTACAACGCGACCTCGTGGTTCGGCCTGTTCACCAACCGCAAGGTGCCGCCCGACGTGCTGGCGAAACTGAGCGCGGCCACCATGAAAGTGCTGGCCAAGCCCGAGGTGGTGCAGCAGATGGCCGAGCAGGGCGCCATCGCGCACCCCGAGAAGCCGGCCGAGTTCGAGGCCTTCGTCAAGGCCGAGACGGCCAAGTGGGGGCCGGTGGTGAAGCAGTCGGGCGCGCGGGTGGATTGATCGCCAAACTCCCCCAAAGGTGACGCATTTGCGTGGGTTGGCTTGCAGAAAATCCGTTCGGGCTGAGCCTGTCGAAGCACCGCGCGGAACCAGCACTTCGACAGGCTCAGTGCGAACGGTTCTTGAGCGAGCGCACGTTTGATGCAACGCCAGTGGCGTGCCCGCGCTGTCGGCGGCTGAGCTGAAACTTCAGTCGCGCCAGCTGGGCAATTGCCAGTCGCGGTACACCGACAGCACGCGCAGCCCGGCCGTCGCCACCACGGTGATGCTGAGCGCCAGCCAGGGCGGCAGGGCGGCGCCGAGCAGCACGACGTAGAGCCAGCCGCCGGCAAACGCCCACAGGGCGTAGGGCCGGTGGTCGCTCAAGGCGCGCGGCACCTCGTTGACCAGCACGTCGCGCAGCACCCCGCCAAACACACTGGTCACCACGCCCATCATCACGGCGACCAGCGCCGGCTGGCCCAGCGCCAGCGCGCGGTCGACGCCGATGGCGGTGAACAGGCCCAGGCCAATGGCGTCGGGCCACAGGATGGCGCGCTCGGTCGGCCGCAGGTGGCGCTGGCGCATGAACAGCATGGCGCCAGCGCACAGCGCCAGCACGATCCATAAAAACTCGATCTGCTGCACCCAGAAGAAGGGCCGGTAATCGAGCAGCAGATCGCGCAGCGTGCCGCCGCCAAACGCCGCGGCAAAGGCCACCACCGCCACGCCCACCACGTCGAGCCGCTTGCGCGCCGCCTCGATCACGCCCGACAGCGCAAACGCCAGCGTGGCGGCCAGCTCCAGCGCAATGTGCAGGCGCGTGGCCCACAGGGGCGAGAGCGGTTGCAGCAGTTCCATCGGCGCGTATTGTGGCCGCGCGCGGGTGGGCGCCGCTACCATCGGCGGCCGCGCCGTGGTGCGCTGCGCATCACGTTACTTTGTTTTTGATAGCTGCTCGCGCTTGTCCATCGGGCGCCAGCGGCCTGTTTGACTCATGAACCTGATCACCGACTGGCAGTTTTACGTGGTCGCGGTGCCGGCCGTGCTGCTGCTGGGCGTGAGCAAGAGCGGCTTTGGCGCCGGCTTCGGCTCGCTGGCGGTGCCGCTGATGGCGCTCAGCGTCACGGTGCCGCAGGCGGCGGCGATCCTGATGCCGGTGCTGCTGGTGATGGACCTGCTGGGCATCGCGGCGTTTCGCAAGGATGTCGACCGCGCGTTGCTGAAGTTCATGCTGCCTTGGGGGCTGCTGGGCATCGTCATTGGCACGCTGTCGTTCAAGTTGCTCCAGGCGCGCTGGGTGGCCGGCATCGTCGGCGTGTTCACGCTGCTGTTTCTGGCGCAGCGCCTGCTGTTCGCGCCCAAGGCGGGCGATGCGCCGCCGCCGCGCTGGGCCGGCGCGCTGCTCACGGCCACATCGGGCTTCACCAGCTTTGTCGCGCACGCGGGCGGCCCGCCTATCAACGCGTATGTGATTCCGCTCGGGCTGTCGCCGGTGCGCTTCACCGGCACCATGGCGTACTTCTTCTTCGTCATCAATCTGGCCAAGTGGGTGCCGTATGCGTGGCTCGGGTTGCTGGACGCGCGCAACCTGGGCACCTCGCTGGTGCTGCTGCCGCTGGCGCCGCTGGGCGTGTGGATCGGGGTGCGCATTGCGCGGCGCATCAACCAGCAGTTGTTCTACCGCTTCATCTACGTCGGCATGCTGCTGACGGGGCTCAAGCTGATGTGGGATGCGGTGGTGTGATCGAAACTTCCAAAAAGATAGCTGCTCGCGCTTGTGGGACAAGCGCTGGAGGGCTGTTTTGCTTTGAATTCAGGCAGCACGCGATCCGTCTCGCGCAGCGGCTAACATAGCCGCTCGAGCGAGCCGCAAGAGGAAGGAGATGTCATGCCGGTGGTGGTGATTGCAAACCCCAAGGGCGGCGTGGGCAAGTCCACGCTGGCGACCAACGTGGCCGGCTACTGGGCCAGCCAGGGCCACGCGGTGATGCTGGGCGACGTCGATCGGCAGCAGTCCTCACGCCTGTGGCTGGGCCTGCGGCCACCGGCGGCGCGGCCGATCACCAGCTGGGAGGTGCAGCGCGATGCCGTCGTGCGCCCGCCCAAGGGCACGACGCACGTGGTGTTGGACACGCCCGCCGGCCTGCACGGCGGCAAGCTGAAAGAGGTGCTGCGCATTGCCGACAAGGTGCTGGTGCCGGTGCAGCCCAGCATCTTCGACATCTACGCCACGCGCGAATTCATCGACCAGTTGCTCGAAGGCAAGGGCGCCGATCGGCGCGACATCGGCCTCATCGGCATGCGGGTCGACGAGCGCACCATTGCCGCCGACCAGTTGCGCCAGTTCACCGACGGCCTGGGGCTGCCGGTGCTGGGCACGCTGCGGCCGACGCAGAACTACGTCTACCTGGCGGCGCGCGGGCTGACGCTGTTCGATGTCGGGCCGGGCCGCGTGGCGCGCGATCTGGAGCAATGGCAGGGCATCACCGCCTGGCTCGACAAGGCTTGAGCGCGCGCCGGCCAGTCACGCGGCGGACAGCCGTGCGCGCGGCGCGCGGGTAGATTGGGCGCCATGAAAACCTTCAACACGCTGGCCGAACTGGCCGCCCTGGCGGGGCAGGAAATCACCGTCACCGACTGGTACGAGGTGACGCAGCAGCACATCAACCAGTTTGCCGACGCCACCGGCGACCACCAGTGGATTCACGTCGATGCCGAGCGGGCCAAGGCCGGGCCCTTCGGCACCACCATCGCGCACGGCTACCTGACCTTGTCGCTGCTGGCGGGCTTCTTCGACCGCGCCCTCAGCGTCAAGGACGTGCGCATGGGCATCAACTACGGGCTGAACAAGGTGCGCTTCATGGGGCCGGTGCCCTCGGGCAGCCGGCTGCGCGTGCGCATCGCCCTGCTGGGCAGCGAGCCGATCGAGGGCGGCCTGCAGATGGCGTGGAAGTGCACCATCGAGCGCGAGGGCCAGGAAAAGCCGGTGTGCGTGGCGGAGCCGCTGTCGCGCCTCTACCTGTGACGGCGCTGTGGCCGGCTTGAGCGGCCCACGGTCAAACAGAGCGCAGCTGGCGCTCGGGCAGCAGGCCCTCGAACTCAGGCGTCAGCAGCTTGACGCGGCGCATCGCCTCTTGCTGGCCGAACTGGTCTGAAACCGCCTGATAGATCTCGCTGCGCAGCAGCCACAGCTGCATCACGGTGCTGGCGGCGTCCAGCTGCGGCGGCCGAACTTCCAACCCTGCCGAAGTCGGGAAGGGCCAAAAAAGCACGGTTGTTTGATTTGTCTGCAGCTACGCGCCGACAAAGCCGTTTTGTCGCCAGGCTTCGAACACCGTCACCGCGACGGCGTTGGACAGATTCAGGCTGCGCTGTCCGGCGCGCATGGGCAGGCGCAATTGCTGTGCCGTGGGGATCGCGGTGCGAACATGACTTGGGAGTCCGCGCGTTTCGGCGCCGAACACCAGCCAGTCGCCCGCCACGAATGAGATGTCATGCACGTGCCGCGTGCCGCGCGTCGACAGCGCAAACAAGCGCGCCGGATCGGGCTGCTCGGCCTGCATGAACGCGTGCCAGTCGGCGTGGCGGCGCACGCTGGCGTACTCGTGGTAGTCGAGTCCCGCGCGGCGCAATTGCTTGTCGTCCATCGAGAAGCCGAGCGGCTCGATGAGGTGCAGCGCGCAGCCCGTGTTGGCCGCCAGGCGAATCACGTTGCCGGTGTTGGGCGGGATCTCGGGCTCGACCAGGACGATGCGGAACATGGGCGCGATTGTGCGTCGGGGCGTCACGCCGGTTCGTCGGTGCGCGCCAGCACCAGCACGGCGATGTGCGCGGCACCGGCGGCTGAAAGCACGGAAGCCGCTTCGCGCACGCTGGCGCCGGTGGTCATTACATCGTCCACCAGCACCACGCGCCGCCCGGCGAGCGAGGGCGCGGCCAGCGGATCGACCTGGAAGGCGCCGCGCACGTTTTTCAGCCGCGCGGCGCGCGGCAGGCTGCGCTGCGGCGGCGTGTCGCGCGTGCGCAGCAGCAGGCCGGCGCGCGTGGTGCGCGGTGCCAGGCGGCGCGCCAGCAGCAGCGCGGGGTTGTGGCCACGTTCGGCCAGGCGCTGCTCGGACATCGGCATCGGCAGCACCAGATCGGCGGCATCCAGCGCCGCACGCACGCCGGGCGTGGACTGCAGCAAGGTGGCCAGCGGCCGGGTCAGGCCGACATCGCCCTCGAACTTCCAGCGCGCCACGCACATCGACCACGGCCAGCGGTAGTCGACGGCGGCCAGGCACTGCGCCATGGGCGGCGGCTTGCGCAGGCACTGGCCGCAGACGGTGACACCGGGTGGCACCGGCAGCGCGCAGGTCGTGCAACGCGCCTGCGCCGGCGCGAAACGGGCCACGCAATCGCCGCACAGGGTTGTGGTCGGCCAGGCGTGGCAGATCAGGCACTGGCCAGGCCACGCCGCGGCATCCGCGCGCAGGGGCGCGGCGATGCGGTGCAGCAGGCGGGTGAACATGGTTGCAGGCGGGCCAAGCGACACCGCCGCGCTCAATATACTGCCCGGCCATGCCGCCCGCGACTTCGCAATCACCGCCCACCATCGACCCGGTGGCCGCCCGGCGCTGGGCGCTGCAGCCGCGCCATGTCTCGGCCTGGCTGCACGAAGAGGTGGCGCGGCGCATGGCCGAGCGGCTGGACGTGATTCGCTTGCCGGTGCGCGCCTGGGCCGACTGGGAGCCGGTGCGCGGTGGGCTGGCCGGTCATCAACTGGTGGCGGCGCGCTACCCCGATGCAGCGTGTTTTCAGGTGCTGGCGCATGCCCCACTTGCACCAGAAGCTACAAAAAAAAGAGCGAACGACTGGTGGCGCAAATGGTCGCGCCAGCAGCCTGAGGTGATCGACGTGGCGCAGCCGCCCGCCGCGTCGGTGCAGCTGGTGTGGGCCAACATGCTGGCGCACCACAGCGCCGATCCCGTGGCCTTGATGGGCGATTGGCACCGCGCGCTGGCGGTGGATGGCTTCGTCATGTTCTCCTGTCTCGGGCCCGACACGCTGCAGGAGCTGCGCGCCCTGTACGCGCGCCTCGGGTGGCCGCCGCCAGCGCACGAATTCACCGACATGCACGACTGGGGCGATCAGCTGGTGGCCGCCGGCTTTGCCGAGCCGGTGATGGACATGGAGCACATCACGCTCACCTTCGATTCGCCCGCGCGGCTGCTGCAGGAGTTGCGCGAGCTGGGCCGCAACCTGCACCTGCAGCGTTTTGGCGCGCTGCGCGGGCGCGGCTGGCACGCGCGCCTGCAAGCGGCGCTGGCCGAAACGCAGGCGGCGCCGGCCAGCGGCGGCGCGCTGTCGCTCACCTTCGAGGTCATCTACGGCCACGCGGTCAGGGCGCCACCGCGCCACGCGGTGAGCAGCGAAACCGCCATCCAGCTGGGCGACATGAGAGCCGCGTTGCGGCGGCGTGGCCAGAATCCGCACGGGGTTTGAGATTTGTCAAACCCTCGTGGGGAGTCGGTTAAACTCGCCGCCACCTTCGCGGAACATGTTGTTTCGCTTGGGTGCGGAGACTGTCGCCTTGCAGCAAACGTCGGCATATCGGTGGGCTCGGGTCAGCGATCAGGCGCTGGCTTGGCATCTGCGGCGCAACTGCAGTGTCACGCCGCGCCAGTTGGCCTTGCTGTATGCAGGTCTTAGCGCGGTGTCGTTGACCATCGGCGTCGGGTTCTGGATGATGGGTGCGACGCTGGTGCTGGGGTTCGCGGGGCTTGAACTGGTGGCCGTCGGGGCGGCGTTTCTGATCTACGCCCGGCACGCGGCCGATGGCGAGACAGTGAGCCTGCAGGGCGAGCGCTTGATCGTTGAGCGCGAATGCGCCGGCAGGCGCGAGAGATTGGAATTTTGCTGTGCGCACGTGCGCATAGCGCCGCCAGCCAGCGGCCAGGGCCTGATCGAGGTGATGGCGCACGGGCGGCGGGTCGACTTGGGGCGCCACGTACGTCCCGAGTGGCGGCCGGGGTTGGCGGGGGAGATGCGCAGTGCGTTGCAGGCCATGGGTCGGCAAGCGGTGTGCTGATCTGGAAGTGAATTTTTGGTTGAGGCAGTGAATAACGTGGGCACGATGAAGAGCATTGCAAGCAAGCTGGCCGGCGTGCCAGCGCAAGCGGCCATATGGGGCGCGGCGTGGTGGGCTGGCGCTGCGTCGGCCCAGGTCAACGATCTGCCAGGAGGGCCGGCCGTGCGCCAGCTCAACCTGCCGCCGCCGGTGACCAAGATCGCCGAAGCCCAAAGCGGGCTGCACTGGATGATGTTGATCATCTGCACCATCATCTTCATCGCCGTGTTCTCGGTGATGTTTTATTCCATCTGGAAGCACCGCAAATCGCAGGGTGCCAAGCCGGCCGCCTTCCATGAATCCGTCGCCGTCGAGGTGGCTTGGACGGTGGTGCCTTTCCTCATCGTCATCGGCATGGCTTTGCCCGCCACCAAGGTGGTGGTGGCGCAAAAGGACACCAGCAATGCCGATCTCACGATCAAGGCCACCGGCTATCAATGGAAATGGGGCTACGACTACCTGAATGGCGAGGGCGCCGGCATCGGCTTCCTGTCCACCCTGGATTCGTCGCAGCGCGCCTTGTCCAGTGCCGGCAAGCCGGCGGGCGACGACTACCTGCTCAAGGTGGACAACCCGCTGGTGGTGCCGGTCGGCAAGAAGGTGCGCATCATCACCACCGCCAATGACGTCATCCACGCCTGGATGGTGCCGGCCTTCGGCGTCAAGCAGGATGCCATTCCCGGTTTCGTGCGCGACACCTGGTTTCGCGCCGAGCAGACGGGCGACTTTTACGGTCAGTGCGCCGAGCTGTGCGGCAAGGAACACGCCTACATGCCGATCCACGTGAAGGTGCTGCCGCAGCAGGAATACAGCGCGTGGGTGGCCGATCAGCAAAAGCGCATGGCTGCCCTGGCCGATGATCCCAACAAGGTCTGGACGCTGCCTGAGCTGGTGGCGCGCGGCGAGAAGGTCTACGCTGCCAACTGCGCGGCCTGCCACCTGGAAAACGGCAAGGGCGGCGGCGCCATCAAGGCGCTGGATGGCAGCCCGGTCGTGCTTGGCCCGCTGGCGGACCAGATGCATGTGGTGCTGGAAGGCCGTGCCAATGGCGCCATGCCTGCTTGGAAGCAGCTGTCCGACGTGGAACTGGCGGCAGTCACCACCTATACCAAGAACCACTGGACCAACAAGACTGGCACGCTGGTGCAACCGGCGCAGTACAAGGCGGCGCGAGCGGGCGAATTCCCGGCCGGTGGCGCCGCTGCGGCGGCCGCGCCGGCTGCCGCCCCTGCGGCAGCGCCCGCAGCCTCAGCGGCGCCCACGGCAGCAGCGCCAGCGGCCGGCATGCCGTTTCAGGTTTTCTTCGCCACCGGCAAGAGCGCGCTTGATGCGGAAGCCAGCGCCACCCTCAAGGCCGCAGTGGACTATCTGAAGGCCCATCCCGACGTCAAGGTGGCGCTGTCAGGTTTTGTGGATTCCACCGGCAACGCCGATGCCAACGCCGAACTGGCCAAGCAGCGCGCGCAGGCCGTTCAAGGCGCCCTGACTGCCGCTGGCATCGCCGCCGATCGCATCGACCTGCGCAAGCCCGAAGTGATCACCGCCGCCCAGGGCGCCGACCGCGAAGCGCGTCGCGTCGACATTGCAGCCGCCAGCTGAAACGCCGCCGTCCATCGATATTCAAGAGTTTTTCCCCGGAGAGTCCTCCATGAGCGCCGTCCTTCCCACCCCGCACACCGGTCACCATGACCACGCGCACGACGATCACCATCACCACGCCCCGACGGGCTGGCGTCGCTGGGTGTTCGCCACCAACCACAAGGACATCGGCACGCTGTACCTGCTGTTCTCCTTCACCATGCTGATGGTCGGCGGTGTGCTGGCGCTGATGATTCGCGCCGAGTTGTTCCAGCCCGGCTTGCAGGTGGTCAACCCCGAGTTGTTCAACCAGCTCACCACCATGCACGGCCTGATCATGGTGTTCGGCGCCATCATGCCGGCCTTTGTGGGCTTCGCGAACTGGATGATCCCGCTGCAGATCGGCGCCAGTGACATGGCGTTCGCGCGCATGAACAACTTCAGCTTCTGGCTGCTGATTCCGGCCGGCATCATGCTGGTGGGCTCGTTCTTCATGCCGGGCGGCGCCCCCGCTGCGGGCTGGACGCTGTATGCGCCGCTGACGCTGCAAATGGGCATGTCGATGGACACCAGCATCTTCGCCATGCACATCATGGGCGCCAGCTCGATCATGGGGGCGATCAACATCATCGTCACCATCCTGAACATGCGCGCGCCGGGCCTGACGCTGATGAAGATGTCCATGTTTTGCTGGACTTGGCTCATTACCGCCTACCTGCTGATCGCCGTGATGCCCGTGCTGGCCGGCGCCATCACCATGACGCTGACCGATCGCCACTTCGGCACCAGTTTCTTCAACCCTGCCGGCGGCGGCGACCCGATCATGTACCAGCACATCTTCTGGTTCTTCGGTCACCCCGAGGTCTACATCATGATCTTGCCGGCCTTCGGCATCGTCAGCCAGGTGGTGCCAGCCTTCGCGCGCAAGCGGCTGTTCGGCTACGCCTCGATGGTGTACGCCACCTCGGCCATCGCCATCCTGAGCTTCATCGTGTGGGCGCACCACATGTTCACCACCGGCATGCCGGTCACGGGCCAGCTGTTCTTCATGTACGCGACCATGCTGATCGCGGTGCCGACGGCCGTGAAGATCTTCAACTGGATCGCCACCATGTGGCGTGGCTCGATGTCGTTTGAGACGCCGATGCTGTGGGCGGTTGGGTTCATCTTCGTGTTCACCATCGGTGGCTTCACCGGCCTGATCCCGGCCGTGGCGCCGATCGACACGCAGATCCAGGACACCTACTACATCGTGGCCCACTTCCACTACGTGTTGGTGGCCGGCTCGCTGTTCGCCATGTTTGCGGGCTACTACTACTGGTCACCCAAGTGGACCGGCGTGATGTACAACGAGACGCGGGGCAAGATCCACTTCTGGTGGTCGATGATCGCGTTCAACCTCACGTTCTTCCCGATGCACTTCCTGGGTCTGGCCGGCATGCCGCGCCGCTACGCCGACTACCCGATGCAGTTCGCCGACTTCAACATGATCGCCTCGGTGGGTGCCTTCTTCTTCGGCTTCGCGCAGGTGTATTTCTTCCTGTTCGTGGTGGTGCCGATGATGCGTGGTCAGGGCGCAAAGGCGCCGCAGCGTCCGTGGGAAGGCGCCGAAGGCCTGGAGTGGGAAGTGCCGTCGCCGGCACCGTTCCACACCTTCGAGAACCCGCCCAAGCTGGACGCCACGGCGACCCGCGTGATCGGTTGATGGCTCATTCGCCCGCGGCATGATGACCACCGAAGAGCAACGCAAGCGCAACGTCCGCCTGGGGCTGATCCTGGGCTCGGTCGCGGTCGTGTTCTTCGTCGGCTTCATCGTGCGCATGGCGCTGCTGTAGCGGCTGACGCACCGGGTATTGGGCAATGCGTTTGCGCACCGAAAATCTCAGAATGGTGGTCAAGCTCGCGGTGGTCGTGACGGGCATGTTTGCCTTCGGCTATGCGCTGATTCCGCTTTACCGCGCGATCTGCGAAGCCACCGGCATCAACATCCTCTCGCTGTCCGAGCGCCAGGTGCCGGGCAATGGCACGGCAGGCGTGGCGGCGCGCTCGGCCATGCGCAACACGCAGGTCGATCGAACCCGCGTCATCACCGTCGAGTTCGACGCCAATTCGCGCGGGCCGTGGGAATTCAAGCCAGCGCAGCGGTCGATTCAGGTGCATCCGGGCGAGCTGGCCACGGTGATGTACGAGTTCCAGAACGTGCAGCCGCGACGCATGGCGGCGCAAGCCATTCCCAGCTACGCGCCGCGCCAGGCGGCGCCGCACTTCAACAAGCTGGAGTGCTTCTGCTTCACGCAGTACACGCTCGATCCGGGCGAGCGCAAGCAGTGGCCGGTGGCGTTCATCATCGATCCGCGCATCTCGAAAGACGTGACCACCATCACGTTGTCGTACACCTTCTTTGAGGTGGGCGGCAAGACGCCCGCAGCGCCGCTGGCCAGCGCGAAGTCGATGCCAACCGGGGTGGGCACATGAACCAGTCGAGTGAGTCGGCGCCGCCGACCAAGCCATCGTTCTTGCGCTCGCTGCGCCTGGTGGCGTGGGGCTTTCTGGGCGTGCGCAAGAACAGCGAATACCAGCGCGACCTGGCGCAGGTGAACCCGTTTCATGTGATCCTGGCCGGCATCATCGGCGTGTTGCTGCTGGTGCTGTTGCTGGTCGGGCTGGTCAACTGGGCGGTGTCCGGTGCGCCGGCGGGATGAAATGGGTGAATTTCAAGCCAAACAGGCCTCCGGCGCAAGCTGAACAAGCGCAAGCAGCTATAAAATTGAGAGTACAGGAGTGAAGTGAAGATGTCCACCACCGCACACGGCCACACGCCGTATTACTACGTTCCGGCCGAATCGCGGCACCCAGTGATGGCCGCCATCGGCCTGTTCTTCATGATCCTCGGTGCCGGCATGTGGGTGAACGGCGCCGGCTGGGCGCCGTACGCATTCTTCTTCGGCATGGCCTGGTGGCTGTTCGTGCTCTACCAGTGGTTCGGCGACGCCATCCGCGAGAGCGAGGGCGGCTTGTACAGCCGCAAGATCGACCTCTCGTACCGCTGGAGCATGAGCTGGTTCATCTTCTCCGAGGTGATGTTCTTCGGCGCCTTTTTCACCGCCTTGTGGTGGGCGCGCGCGCATTCGGTGCCGGCGCTGGGCAGCCTGGAGAACGCGCTGCTGTGGCCCGACTTCAAGGCCGTGTGGCCCAGCCTGGCGGCAGGCGCCACAGGCTCGCCGGCCGGCATCGTCGAGCCGTTCCAGACCATGGGCCCGTTCTGGCTGCCGACCATCAACACCGCGCTGCTGCTGACCTCGGGCGTCACGCTGACCATCGCCCACCACGCGCTGCTGGCCAACCACCGCAGCCGCTGCATCACCTTCATGTGGATCACGGTGATCCTGGGCGCCACCTTCCTGTGCGTGCAGGGTTACGAATACGCCCACGCCTACAGCGACCTCAACCTCAAGCTCAGCTCGGGCGTGTACGGCTCGACCTTCTACATGCTGACCGGCTTTCACGGCTTTCACGTGCTGGTCGGCATGCTGATGCTGCTGTTCATAACGCTGCGCCTGATGAAGGGGCACTTCACGCCCGAGCGCCATTTCGGCTTTGAAGGCGCGGCCTGGTACTGGCACTTCGTCGACGTGGTGTGGCTGGGCCTGTACATCCTGGTGTACTGGATGTGACGGGGCCTCGCAGCTTGCGACAAGGAAAAGAGCGCCCTCGCGGCGCTCTTTTTTCTGGCGCGTGGGCAGGTGGCCCTCAGGCGCCGGCGGAAATTCCTGTTGGGCGGATGTAGCCCAGCTTCCAGGCCACCAGCACGCAAATGAACAGCAGCACCGACAACCCGACCCTGAGCGCCAGCGCCCGCATCATGCGGCTGGCACGCTCTGCGTCCGGTTTTTCACCCGGCTTGTCGCGTTTGAGCATGAACACCAGCGCCGACGCCAGGCTGCCCAGAATGCCTGCAAACGCCAGCGCGAACAGCACTTGTTTCATGGCCCGCATTATCCCGTGAGACGCATCCCAACGGCCTGGCGCCGCGCGCTGGTGTGGGCGGTGGCGCTGGCGGCCATGGCGCTGACGGCGTCGCTCGGCCGCTGGCAGCTGTCGCGCGCGGCCGAGAAAGAGGCTTTGCAGGCCGCCATCGCCGAGCGCCAGCGCTTGCCGGCGCTGGACGGCGCCAGTTTGGCCCAAGCGTTGTCCGACGACCAGGCGCGCGAGCTTTTGCACCGCGCCATCACCCTGCGCGGCCAATGGTTGGCCGACCGCACGGTCTTTCTCGACAACCGCCCCATGGCGCGCCAGACCGGTTTTTACGTGCTGACGCCGCTGCGCCTGACGGGCAGTGACCGGGTGGTGCTGGTGCAGCGCGGCTGGGCGCCGCGCCACCAGGTCGATCGCAGCTTGCTGCCGCCCGTGCAGACGCCTACCGGCGAGGTGCAGGTGTCGGGCCGCATCGCCGCACACCCGCCCAGGGTCTATCAACTCGGTCAGGAACAGGGCGGCGCGATCCGGCAAAATCTCGACCTGGACGCGTGGCGTGCCGAAACCGGTTTGCCGCTGGCCCCCGTGCTGGTGGTGCAGACCGGCGCCGCTTCGGACGGCTTGCAACGCGACTGGCCCGAGGCGGCTTCCGGCGTCGAAAAACACTACGGCTACGCCTTCCAGTGGTTCGGTCTGTGCACGTTGATCGGCCTGCTTTTACTGTGGTTTCAAGTTGTCAGACCTCTCTACCGCGCCCGCCGCGCCTGAACCTCATCACCTCGACCGGCCGCTTGGCCTGACGGTGCACGACATGCCCTCACCCGGCGGTGCCGCCCTGCAGGACGAGCGCCGCACGCGCGCCGGCCGCTGGAAGATGCTGCTGCTGGCGCTGGTGTGCGCCGCGCCGGTGATCGCCTCGTACCTCAGCTATTACGTGCTGCGCCCGGGCGCGCGCACCGGCTTTGGCGAGCTGATCGAGCCGCAGCGCCCCATCCCTGCTGTCGCCGCCACCGATCTCAACGGCCAGCCGTTCGATCTGCCCGCTCTGCGCGGCCAGTGGCTGCTCGTCAGCGTGTCCGGTGGCGCTTGCGACGCGGATTGCCAGAACAATCTGTACCTGCAGAGGCAGTTGCGCGAGAGCATGGGCAAGAACAAGGACCGCATCGACTGGCTCTGGTTGGTCGGCGACGACGCGCGCGTGCCCGACAGCCTGCGCCCAGGCCTCAGCCAGGCCACCGTGGTGCGCGTGCCGGCCGATGCGCTGGCGCGCTGGCTGGCGCCGGCCGCAGGGCACCAACTGTCGGAGCATCTGTACGTGGTCGACCCGATGGGGCATTGGATGATGCGCTTTCCCGCGCACCTCGACAAAGCCGGTGCCGGCAAGGCCAAGCGCGATCTGGATCGCTTGCTGCGCGCGTCGGCCAGCTGGGATCAGGCAGGAAGATGAGCCGCCTCCTGAGTCGCCTGCGGTACCGTCCCCCCAGGGGAGCAACGCCAGTGGCCGGGCCAAGCCCGCGGCACGGCGTGCCGGCGTGGCCTGCTGCGCGGCCATGGGGCGCTTCGCGCGGCGCAAGGGTGTGGCCTCGGTGACCGAACAAGCCCTGTACGACCTCTCGCCCGCGCTGCGCCTGATGGGCATGGGGCTGGTGGTGGCCATGGGGCCGCTGGCCTGGCTGTGGCTGCGCGGGCGCGGGCAGTCGCCGGCGCGCCGCCTGCAGGCGTTGACCCTGCTCACGCTGTTCTTGACCTTCGACCTGGTGCTGTTCGGCGCCTTCACGCGCCTGACCGATTCGGGCCTGGGCTGCCCCGACTGGCCGGGCTGCTACGGCAAGGCCAGCCCCGTGGGCGCGCGCGCACACATCGCCGCCGCGCAGCAAGCCATGCCGACCGGCCCGGTCACGCACGGCAAGGCCTGGGTGGAGATGGTTCACCGCTACCTGGCCACCGGGGTCGGCGTGCTGATCATCGTGCTGGCGCTGGCGACCTGGCTGCAGTGGCGGCGCAGTCGCGTCGCCCAAGGTCAGCGAGCGGATGGCAGCGCCTCAATCGTGCACCCGGGCTGGCCCCTGTTCACCCTGCTGTGGGTCTGCGCGCAGGGCGCTTTCGGTGCGCTCACCGTGACGATGAAGCTGTTCCCTGCCATCGTCACGCTGCACCTGCTGGGCGGCGTGGGTCTGTTGGTGCTGCTGGCGGCGCAGGCCGAGCGGTACCGACAAGCCGCCGGCGCGCCGGCCGAATTGCTGGGCCATGGCACGCGCACGCTGCTGTGGGCCGCCACGCTGATGGTGGGCGTGCAGATTGCGCTGGGCGGCTGGGTCAGCACCAACTACGCGGTGCTGGTGTGCAACACCTTCCCGATGTGCCAGGGCAGTTGGTGGCCCGCCATGGACTTTGCGCAGGGCTTTGAGCTGTGGCGGCCGCTGGGCACCTCGGCCGATGGTTCGCCGCTTGAATTTCGCGCGCTCACCGCCATTCACTACACGCATCGCCTGTTCGCCTACGCCGTGTTCGCCCTGCTGAGCGGCCTGGCCTGGCGCCTGCATCAGCAGGGCCGCCTCGCGCGCCAGCGCCGCTGGATCGTCGGCCTGGCGGCGCTGCAACTGGTTACCGGCCTGTCGAACGTGGTGCTCGACTGGCCACTGGTCGCCGCCGTGCTGCACACCGGCGGCGCGGCGGCGCTGATGACGGTGCTGACTTGGGCCTTGTGCGCCAGCCGCGCGGCATCGCAGTTTGATTCAAAAACGATAGCTGCTCGCGCAATCCCCACAAGCGCTGGGGGCCTGAAAACATGAAGAACAGCGCACCCGACACCGTCCGCCCCGCCGCCGGGCCGCCCCAAGGCGGGGCAGCCCCCTCGGGGGGCAGCGCAGCACGCGCAGCGGCGGAGCGTGGGGGCGCGCTTCCCCCCATGCCCGTCTGGCGCCAATACTACGTGCTGACCAAGCCGCGCGTGGTGCAGCTGATCGTGTTCTGCGCCCTCATCGGCATGGTGCTCGCCGTGCCAGGCCTGCCGGACTGGGCGGCGCTGCAGCGCATGCTTGTCGCCTGCGCCGGCATCTGGCTGGTGGCCGGTGCGGCGGCGGCCTTCAACTGCCTGATCGAAAAAACCATCGACGCCAAGATGAAGCGCACCTCTTGGCGCCCCACCGCGCGCGGGCAGCTCAGCGACACGCAGGCGCTGGCCTTCTCGGCGCTGCTGTGCGCCATCGGCTCCGCCATTTTGTACGTGTGGGTCAACCCGCTGACCATGTGGCTGACGTTTGCCACCTTTGTCGGCTACGCCGTCATCTACACCGTGATCCTGAAACCGCTGACGCCGCAGAACATCGTCATTGGCGGCGCCAGCGGCGCCATGCCGCCGGTGCTGGGCTGGGCGGCGATGACGGGCAACGTGGGGCCCGAGGCGCTGATCCTGTTCCTCATCATCTTTTTGTGGACGCCGCCGCACTTCTGGGCGCTGGCGCTGTACCGCGTGGAGGACTACCGCAAGAGCGGCCTGCCCATGCTGCCGGTGACGCACGGCAACGAATTCACGCGGCTGCAAATCCTGCTCTACACCTTCATCCTGCTGGCGGCCTGCCTGCTGCCCTTCATCTACGGCTTCAGCGGCTGGATTTACCTGGCGGCGGCGCTGGCGCTCAACGCGGGCTTCATCTGGCACGCGTTCAAGCTGTGGCGTAGCTATTCGGACGCGCTGGCGCGCAAGACCTTCCGCTTTTCGTTGATCCACCTGTCGCTCTTGTTCGCGGCCTTGCTGGTGGATCACTACCTGTTATGACTTCCTCTCGCCGATTTGCTATTAAAAAAGTAGCTGCTTGCGCTTTACTGGCAAGCGCTGGCGGCCTTTTAGCTGCTTGCCAGCCCGACAAGCCGCAGTTCAAGGCCATCGACATCACCGGCGCCGACTACGCGCAAGGCTTTCAGCTGACCGACTTCAACGGCCGGCCGCGCAGCCTGGCCGATTACAAGGGCAAGGTGGTGGTGGTGTTCTTCGGCTTCACCCAGTGTCCTGATGTGTGTCCCACCACCATGAATGAGATGGCTCAGGTCAAGAAGCTGCTCGGCACCGACGGCGACAAGCTGCAGGTCGTGTTCATCAGCATCGACCCCGAGCGCGACACGCCCGAGGTGCTGAAGGCCTACATGGGCAGTTTTGATCCCAGCTTTGCCGGCCTCTACGCGGCCTCGCCCGATGCACTGGCCGCGCTGGCGAAGGACTTCAAGATCTACTACAAGAAGGTCGACGGCAAGACCCCCACCAGCTACAGCATGGACCACACCGCCGCCAGCTACGTCTACGACCCGCAGGGGCGTCTGCGGCTGTATGCGCGCTATGGCATCGGGCCACAGGCGATGGCGGATGACATTCGGCTGCTGCTCAAGGGTCAGTGACCGGCGCCTGAACTTAAAGCCAAATCGGCCGCTGGCGCATGTCTAGAAAGCGCGAGAAGCTATGCAAAGAATAGCAGACAGCTTACTCCGCCTTGATCCTCTGCGAGCGGATGATGCCGCCCAGCACCTGTGCATCGCTCTGGATGCGGTTGGCCAGTGCCTCGGGCGATGAACCCACCGCCTGCCAACCCTGCTGGAACAGCCGCTGGCGCATCTCGGGCGTGCGCACGATGGCGCTGAGGACGGTGGCCAGCTTGTCGACATGCGCTTTCGTCATGCTGGCCGGCGCGGCCACGGCGTTCCATATTTCGAGGTTGTAGCCCTTCACGCCAGCCTCGGCCAGGCTCGGCAACTCGGGCGCCAGCGTGCTGCGGCCGCTGGAGGTGACGCCGATTCCGCGCAGCTTGCCGCCCTTGATCTGCTGCAGCGCCAAGGCCGGCGGCAGCATCGACAACTGCAGGTCGCCGCCCACGATGGCGTTGAAAACCTGAGGGTAGCCAGGGTAGGGCACGTGCACGGGCGCGATCCCCGAGCGCGCCTTCAACAGTTCCATGCCGATATGGCCCACGGTGCCGACCCCGGGCGAGCCGTAGCTCCAGCGGTTGCCGGCGGCGCGCGCGGCGTCGAAGAAGGATTTGGCGTCGCCACCGGCCGCGCTGGCCGGCGCCACCAGCACCAGCGGCGCCACGCCGACCAGGCTGATGGGGGCGAAGTCCTTCAGCGGGTCGTAGCGCACGGCGGGGTTGATCATCTTGGCGATGGTCATGTTGCCGTTGATCATCAGGCCGATGGTGTGGCCGTCGGTGGCCTTGGCCACGGCGTCGGCACCGATGTTGCCGCCGGCGCCGGCGCGGTTGTCGACGATGACGGGCTGGCCGAGCGCTTTTTCCAGCGGCTCGGCCAGCGCGCGCGCCGTCAAATCGGGCGATGAGCCGGCCGGAAAGCCGACGATGATGCGCAGCGGCTTGCTGGGCCAAGGCTCGCTCTGTGCCCGCGCATGACCAGAAACAGCCAACGCGGCCAGGCTGGCGGCGGCGAGGACGATGGGGCGGCGGGTCGGGCGGAGCATCTTCATGGATGTAAGTGCGGGTGATCGGGGGTGCCGAATTATCCGCGCCCGGGTTTGCGCAACCGCACCGTTGGCGCGTCATGGCGTGACCACTTGGCCGTGGCAGCACAGTTTTATTTGGTTAGCGCCAACCTTCCGTCGTACAGTGTATGGACGGTTCCGAAATGAAGACAAGAATCGGCTGAGAAAGAAGGCAGGGGGCAAACGCGAAAGTGAATGCGTGCTTAGGTCGCAGCACGATGGAGGCCAGCCATGCAGCAGCGAGCGCGAATCGCATCGGGCAGGAAGGCGGAGGGAAGTGACGCGGCGTGCGCACCGGGCGTTCGGCAGCGCACGCGACCAGGTCTGACAGCCTGGCTGACGCGCCTGGGCGGCGTGGCGGCGCTGGCGCTGCTGGGCTCCTGCGTGAGCCAGGCGCCAGGCGGTTCGGGGCCGCACGCGGGTGGCGCCTGCCGCAATGTCATTCATGCCGACGTGGTGGCGATCGAGCAGGCCTATGTGCTCAACCGATTCGCAGCCTTCGTGCCCGCCGGCATGCTGTACGCGCTGCGCCACGACGTGGTGCCCGCCGACGCCAGCCGCCCGCTCGGCCCGGGCAATGCCATGCTGCGTCCCGACAAGCGGCCGCGCCCCTTGGT
>JAGOVZ010000166.1 GCA_018060485.1 Ottowia sp.
GGCGAAGGCGGCGGCATCAGCCGCGCCGTCGGCTGGGGCCAGCCGGCCGCCGACGGCACGCCGTGGAACGCCGCGCAACAAGGCGGCGGCTTTCGCTTCATGCGCCTCGGCGAGCCGATCTTCGACGCCGCCGGCCACATCCACCCCGACGTGCGCTTTGCCACCCTGGCCGCCTTCGTCTGGCAACAGGAAACCGGCCGCGCCTACGACCCGCAAGATGCCGCCACCGGCGCCCGGCCCGGCACGCCGCTGCTGGGCATTCACTATGAAAATATGAGCTTCTTGCGCTTGCCAGACGGGCGCGAAAGCCCTTTTTCATCAAAAAATCCCGATGCCGCGCCCGGCGCCGCTGTGCCGCCGCAACCCAGTCCGCGCGCCGCCATCTACCTGCTGTTCAACGGTATCCTGGGCGACCGGCGCCCCAGCGGCGGCAACGTGCTGACCCGCGACGTGCTCGCCGCCCTGCTCGCCCTGCACGCGCAAAGCCCCGCGCCCCAAGCCCCGCTCACCGTCTACGGCGAAGCCTGCCGCCTCGGCCCCGCCCGGCTGGCGCAGGCGGGCGTGACTTTCCGGCACATTCCGCATGATGTGCGGGCGGGGTAAGAGGAGGCGGCCATGAATGCACAGGAGTTGCTTGAAAGCCTGACTCTGCTCGACGAGAACGAGCGCATTGAGGCCAAGCGCGCGCAGGACGTTGGCAAATCGCTGCTGGAAACGATTTGCGCGTTTGCCAACGAGCCCGGGATGGACGGTGGCTGGCTTTTGCTGGGCGTGGCGCCAGACGAGCAGGCGCTGTTTCCAGGCTATGCGGTTGAGGGCGTGACCGATCCGGACAAGCTCAGCGCCGATATCGCCAGCCAATGCGCCTCGGTATTCAACATGCCGCTGCGGGTGGACATTCGCACCGAGTCGCTGGAGGGAAAACCCGTCATCGTGGTGTCCGTGCCCGAAGCAGCGCCGCAGGCCAAACCGATTTACTTCAAGTCCACCGGTTTGCCCAGGGGCGCGTTTCGCCGCATTGGCAGCACCGACCAACGCTGCACCGAGGACGATCTGGAGGCGCTGTATGCCTCGCGCCAGCACGAGAGCTTCGACGCGGGCTTGGTGGCCGGTGCCGAGTTGGACGACCTGGATGAAAAAGTCATCGCCGATTACCGCGCGGCCCGCGCCGAAGCCAACCCGGATGCTGAGGAACTTCGCTGGGCTGACTTGGAGCTGCTGCAGGCGCTGAACGCCGTGCGGCGCGACGCATCTGGCGCTTGGAAGCCCACGGTGGCGGGTTTGTTGCTGTTTGGCACGGCGGTCGCCCTGCGGCGCAGCTTTCCGATGACGCGAGTGGACTACATCCGGGTTCCGGGACGGGAATGGGTGCCGCACCCCGAGCGCCGGTTCGATACGGTTGAACTGCGCGCCCCCATGTTTTCGCTGCTGCGCCGAATCCAGGCGGCCATTCTGGATGACCTGCCCAAGTCATTCGGCTTGGAAGAAGGCCAATTGCAGCGCAGCGACCAGCCGGTGATTCCCTTGCGCGCCCTGCGCGAAGTGCTGGTCAACGCCCTGATGCACCGCAGCTACCGGGCTCATGCGCCGGTGCAGGTAATTCGCTACGCGAACCGGCTGGAAATCCGCAACCCCGGTTTCTCTCTCAAATCGCGCGACCATCTGGGTGAGCCGGGCTCCATGTCGCGCAATCCGCACATTGCCGCCGTGCTGCACGAAACCCGCTTCGCGGAGACCAAAGGCAGCGGCATTCGCGCGATCCGCGAAGCAATGGACAAGGCGGGGCTGGTGCCGCCACTGTTCGAGTCTGACCGAGGCCAGGATCAGTTCAGTGTGTTTTTCTTCTTTCACCATTTTCTGGGTGAGGAAGACCTGCGCTGGCTGGGGCAATTCCGGGATCTGCACCTGGGCAACGAAGACGCCCGCGCGCTCGTGGTGGCCCGCGAGGCGGGGGGTATCGACAATGCGACTTACCGCGCACTCAATAAGGTCGACACGCTCACCGCCAGCAACGCGCTTCGGCGGCTGCGAGATGCCGGCTTGCTTTCTCAGCAGGGCAAAGGGTCGGCGACGTGGTACCAGCCAACGGGAAAGTTGACCAAAACTGATGGTTTATCCAGCGATCTTGGTGCCTTATCCAGCAAGCCGGAGGGCTTATCTAGCAACCCCGGCGCCTTATCTAGCAACCCTGAGGCCTTGTCTAGTAACCTCGCTCCCGCACGCGCGGCATTGCTGAACGAATTGCCTGGCGAACTGGCAGCTCGCGTGGGCGGCATTGGTCAGCGACATCAGCCTGATCGCGTGCGCGATCTTGTGGTCGATCTCTGCGCCCATCGATCTTGGCGCGTGGACGAACTTGCACTCCTGCTGCAGCGCAACCCGGAATTCATCCGACAAAGTTACCTGCGCCCGCTGCTGGCGCAACAACGCATCGCCATGACCTTGCCGGATACGCCGAATTCGCCGCTACAAGCGTATCGCATTGCCCAATAAACCCCAGTTGCATACCGCCACATGCCCTCTCTGCCCCTCAAGTCCTACCAGCAAGCCGCCCTCGACACCCTCACGGCCTTCACCCAGGCCGCGCAGGTCAAGGGCGCGCCGCTGGCGTTTGGCGAGTTGGCAGGGCGGGCGTACAACCCCGACCCGTTCGGGCCGGATGTGCCGTGCGTGTGCTTGCGCATTCCCACCGGCGGGGGCAAGACGCTGCTGGCGGCGCATGCGGTGCCGCTGTTGGCCCGCCACTGGCGCGCCAGCGACGCGCCAGTGGCGGTGTGGCTGGTGCCCAGCGAGACGATACGCGCGCAGACGCTCACGGCGCTGCAAACGCCGGGCCACCCGTATCGCCAGCCGCTGGCCGATGCCTATGGCGATGCGCTGCGCGTGGTGGCGCTCGATGAACTGGCGCAGATTGCCCCGCCGGACTGGGGGCGCGCGGCCGTGGTGGTGGTCGCCACCATCCAGAGTTTTCGCATCGACGACACCGACAAGCGCAACGTGTACAGCTTTTCGGAACGCTTCGAGCGGCATTTCAAGGCGGCGGAAAGCGCGCAGCCGCGTGATCTGGCGGCGCTGCGCGACTTACCCGACGCCGTGGTGACCGAAGGCGAAGCGGCGCAGGATGGCCGCGCCTTGCTGCGCGGCTTTGTCGGCGAGCCGCGCCAGAGCCTGGCGAACTGGCTGGCGCTGCAGCGGCCCATCGTCATCGTCGATGAGGCGCACAACACCAAGACGGACAAGAGCTTTACCGCGCTCAAGCGGCTGAACCCCGCGTGTCTGCTGGAGCTGACGGCCACGCCGATTGCGGCGCGCACCAACGTGCTCTACCACGTCAGCGCGCAGGAGCTGGCGGCCGAAAGCATGATCAAGCTGCCGATTGCCTTGGCCGAGCACCCCGAAGGCTGGCCGCAGGCGGTGTTTGGCGCCGTGCAGACGCAACGCGCGCTGGAGGCCGCGGCGCTGAAGGACGAAGCGGCGGGCACGCAATACGTGCGCCCCATCGTGCTGTTTCAGGCGCAGAACGAGGGGCAGGCCGTGCCGCCCGAAGCGCTGCGCCGGCATTTGATCGACGAGTTGCACTTGCCTGCCGAGCAGATCGTGGTGGCCACCGGCAGCACGCGCGAGCTAGACGGGCTGGATTTGCAGCGGCGCGACTGCCCGGTGCGCTTTGTCATCACGGTGCAAGCGCTGCGCGAGGGCTGGGATTGCCCGTTTGCCTATGTGCTGTGCTCGCTGCAAGCGCTTAGCAGCGCGACAGCGGTGGAGCAGTTGCTGGGCCGCGTGCTGCGCATGCCCTACGCCACACGGCGCGGGCGCGAGGCGCTCAACCGTGCTTATGCGCATGTGTGCGCGGCGGAATTTTCCAGCGCGGCGCATGCGCTGGCGGATCGGCTGATCAACGGCATGGGGTTTGAGGCGCTGGACGTAGCCTCGATGCTGGCGCCGGCGGCATCGCTGCCACTGTTTGAAGAAAATCAGGCTCCAGCGCTTAGCCAACAAGCGCTGATAGCTACCAATTTCGAAGCAATCACCCCCACGGACGAACTGACCGCGCTGCCCGGCGTACACATCCACACCATCGCCGGCGCGCCGCAGGTGGTGGTGCAGGGCCACATCGGCAGCGAGCTTGAAGCGAAGTTGCTGACCGGGGTGCGCGGCGCCAAGAAGCAGGAATCCGTGCGCGAGCAGATTGCGCAGCACAACGCGCTGGTGGCCGCGCAAACCGCGCCGGCGGCGCGCGGCGCGGTGTTTTTACCCGTGCCGCCGCTGGCGTATCGGGACGACTCGCAAGGCGAGCTGTGGCCGCTGGAGCGCGAGGCGCTGCTCGAATCGGTCGAGATCGACCTGCTCACGCCCGCCGCCATCGACCTGCCCGGCTTTCAGGTGGTGCAGCAAAGCCACCTGTTCGAGATTTACCTGAAGGACGAGCACGTCAAGCTGCGCCCGGCCGATGCGGCGCAGATGGCGATGGACTACGGCAGCAGCAGCATCACCGAGCAAGATTTGGTGCGCTGGCTCGACCAATCTCTGTATCAGAAGCTGCCGTGGCTGACGGCGGGCCAGCGCGGCGCGTGGTTTGCCGCCGTGGTGCGCCGCCTGGTGCATGAACGCGGCGTGCCGCTCGTGACGCTGGCGCAGGCGCGCTTCACGCTGGCGCGGGCGCTGGAAGCCAAGGCTGACGATTTGCGCGACGCGGCGGCCGCGCGGCAGTTCCGCCAGCAGGTGCTGGGCGGCGGCTGGCGGGTGGAGCCCGACTGGGCGCGTCCGCACGTGTTCGAGCCGGGCCGATACCCCGCGCCCGCCGGCAGCCGCTACGCCGGGCGCTATGAATTTCGCAAACACTACTACCCGGTGCTGGCCGACTTGAAGGACGGTGGCGAAGAATTTCTATGCGCGCAATTGATCGATTTGCACCCCAAGGTGCGGCACTGGGTGCGCAACCTCGCCAGCGCGCCCGCCGGCTTTGCGCTGCCCACTTCGCGCGGTTGGTTCTACGCCGACTTCGTGGCCGAGTTGACCGACGACCGCGTGGCGCTGCTCGAATACAAGGGCGCGCACTTAGCCAACGACCCCGGCGAGATTGAAAAGCGCCAGATCGGCGAGTTGTGGGCGCGCCAGAGCGACGGCAAGGCGGTGTTCGGCTGGCTG
Source organism: Ottowia sp. (assembly GCA_018060485.1). Classification (GTDB taxonomy): domain Bacteria; phylum Pseudomonadota; class Gammaproteobacteria; order Burkholderiales; family Burkholderiaceae_C; genus Ottowia. The sequence continues at coordinate 5,149 of JAGOVZ010000166.1, forward strand.
ATGCTGACGCAGGGCGGCAAGAGCCTGGCGCAGCAACTGGATGAGGTGCTGGTGTGAGCCTGGACATGCGCATGCTAGGCCGCGTGGACTACGCGCCCACCTTCCAGGCCATGAAGGATTTCACCGCTCAGCGCACGCCGGATGAGCGCGAACAGCTATGGGTTTGTGAGCATTCACCGGTTTTCACGCTCGGCCTGGCCGGCAAGCCCGAGCATGTGCTGAACGCCGGTGACATCCCTGTGGTGCAGACCGACCGCGGCGGGCAGGTGACTTATCACGGCCCCGGTCAGGTGGTGGCCTATCCGCTGATCGACCTGCGCCCGCGCGGCATCTTCGTCAAGGAATACGTGTATCGGCTGGAAGAAGCGGTGATCCGCACGCTGGCGCACTTCGGCGTGACCGGGCACCGCGTGGGCGGCGCGCCCGGCATTTACGTGCGGCTGGATGACCCCTTCAGCCACGCCGTTCTGCTGCAAAAACCGCAGCTGCGTGCGCCCGGCAGTCCTGCGCCAGAGCCCGATTTCACCGGTCTGGGCAAGATCGCAGCGCTGGGCATCAAGGTCAGCAATCACCGCGCCTATCACGGCGTGGCGCTGAACGTGGCGATGGACCTGGAGCCCTTTGCGCGCATCAACCCTTG
>JAGOVZ010000033.1 GCA_018060485.1 Ottowia sp.
GTCCCGCATCACGTCGCCATCGTCATGGATGGCAATGGGCGCTGGGCGAAGCGGCGACTGATGCCGCGCATTGCGGGGCATCGGCAGGGCGTGGAGTCTCTGCGGCGCTGCATTCGCGCCTGTGTGAAGCGCGGCGTGGGGGTGCTGACGGTGTTTGCGTTTTCGTCGGAAAACTGGGGCCGTCCGCAAGACGAGGTGAGTGGCTTGATGGAGCTGATGGGCAAGGCGCTGGTGCGCGAGGTGCCCGAATTGAAGGAGGCGGGCATCCGCCTGCATTTCGTCGGCGACCGGCAGGGCTTGCCCGAGCGCATGCGGCAAAGCCTGACGCAGGCCGAGGCGGCCACGGCCGACAATCGCGGCATGGTGCTGAACGTGTGCTTCAACTATGGCGGCCGCTGGGACATCGCGCAGGCGGCGGCGCAGTTGGCCGCGCGCGGCGAACCGATTACTGAAAACGCACTGGATCGCGCTCTGGCGCTGTCGCACGGGCCCGATCCCGATCTGCTGATCCGCACCGGCGGCGAGCAGCGCATCAGCAATTTCCTGCTGTGGCAGTGCGCGTACAGCGAGCTGTATTTCAGCGACCGGCTGTGGCCCGATTTCGACGAGGCCGCGTTGGACGAGGCCTTTGCAGCCTTTGCCGAGCGCGAGCGGCGCTTCGGCAAGACGTCGGAACAGGTCGCTCCCGCATCGCGCGCGGTGGCCCACTGACATGCTGCGCCAGCGCATCATCACCGCTGTGATCATGCTGGCCGTGCTGGTGGCGGCGCTGTGGTCGGCCTCGCCCGTGCCCTTCATCGTGCTGGCGCTGGTGATGATGGCGGCTGCGGCCTGGGAATGGGCGCGGCTCAACGGCGTGCAGGGCGCTGGCGCCCTGGCCCTTGGCGCGGCCATGGTGCTGGCTTGTGGGCTCAGTTGGTGGGCGGGTTGGGTGAACGAGCCCTTCCGTGCCTGGTGGCTGGTGGTGGCGCTGTGGGTTGTGGTGGGTGGTCTGCTCATCGCCGTCGGTGTCAACGGCTGGTCGCGCGTGCCGGCGTTCCTGCGACTGGCACTGGGCCCGGCGGCGCTGTGGGTGGCCTGGCTGGCGGTGGTGCAGGCCCGCCTGGTGGGCGTGAATTTTCTGCTCTCGGTGCTGGCGCTGGTCGCTGCCGCCGACATCGCAGCCTACTTCGCCGGTCGTGCGTTTGGCGGCCAACTGGTGGCGCGCAAGCTGGCGCCGTCGATCAGCCCCAACAAGAGCTGGGAAGGCGTGTTCGGCGGCATGGCCGGCGTGCTGCTGCTGGCGGCGCTGTGGATCTTTTTCGACCGGCAAATCGCGCCCGCTGATTGGAGCCGGAGCCTGTATTCCCACCTGTGGCAAGGCGGCGGCTTGGTGTGGCTGGTGCCCAGTGTCATGGCGCTGGCGGGCTTGAGCGTGGTGGGCGATCTGGTCGAGTCGCTGGTCAAGCGCGCCGCGGGCGCCAAGGATTCGAGCCAGCTGCTGCCCGGGCACGGTGGGGTGCTGGACCGCATCGACGCCCAGTTGCCGACGCTGCCTTTTGCGATGGCCTTGGTCACTCTGGTGGCGCAGCGCGCGGCGTGATGAAAAAGCAGCGCGTGGCCGTGCTCGGCTCCACCGGGTCGATTGGCGTCAACACGCTGGATGTGATCGCGCGCCACCCGGATCGCTTCGAGGTCGTCGCGCTCACGGCTGCCACGCAGGTCGATGTCATGCTGGCGCAGTGCGTGCAATTCAAGCCGCGCGTGGCGGTGATGGCGAGTGCGCCGCACGCCCGCGAGCTGGCCGAGAAAATCAAGCAAAAAGGGCTGACGACGCAGGTGGATCAAGCGCCGGAAGCTATTGAAAGCGTAGCGTGTTCGGGCGAAGTTGATACCGTGATGGCCGCCATCGTCGGCGCCGCCGGCCTGGCCCCCTGCCTGGCCGCGGCGCGCGCCGGCAAGCGGCTGCTGCTGGCCAACAAGGAAGCGCTGGTGGTCGGCGGCGACGTGTTCATGAACGCCGTGCGCGAGGGCGGTGCCACGCTGCTGCCCATCGACAGCGAGCATTCGGCCATCTTTCAGTGCCTGCCCGAGGATGCCAGCCAGTGGGCGCGCCGCATCGACCGCATCATGCTCACCTCATCCGGCGGCCCGTTCCGGCAGACGCCGCTGGCCGACTTGCCGGCCATGACGCCAAGCCAGGCCTGCGCGCACCCCAACTTCGCCATGGGCCGCAAGATCTCGGTCGACTCGGCCACCATGATGAACAAGGCGCTGGAGGTGATCGAGGCGCGCTGGCTGTTCGACCTGCCGCCCGAGCGCATCGAGGTGGTGATTCACCCGCAGCAGATCATCCATTCGATGGTGCAGTTTCACGATGCGTCCATCCTGGCGCAGTTGGGCACGCCCGACATGCGCGTGCCCATTGCGTATGGCCTGTCGTGGCCCGAGCGCATCGAAAGCGGCGCCGACCGGCTGGATTTTTCGACGCTTGCCGGCCTCACCTTCGAGGCGCCTGATCGCGAGCGCTATCCCGGGCTGTTCCTGGCGTGGGATGCGTTGCGCGCGCCCGAGGGCACCTGCGCCGTGCTCAACGCCGCCAACGAGGTGGCGGTGGCGGCCTTTTTGCACGGGCGCATCCGCTTCGACCGCATCCACGCCGTCAACGATGCAACTTTGGGCGCGGTGGCACTGTCCAAGCCGGCGTCGCTCGGCGACCTGTTGGCGCTCGACGCCAGCGCGCGGCGTGAGGCCGAATCGCTGGTGGCGCGCTGGGCCACCTGATCGGGCCGAGTTTTGAGTAAAAAGTGGCTGCGGCGCTTGTCTATCAAGCGCAAGCAGCTATTATTTTAATAGAGAACGCAGGTACTGCATGTTGCTGACGCTGGTTGCTTTTGTCGTCGCCCTGGGGCTGCTGATTGCCGTGCACGAATGGGGCCACTACCGCATGGCGGTGGCGCGCGGCGTCAAGGTGCTGCGCTTTTCCGTCGGTTTCGGCAAGACGATTGCGCGCTTCAAGCCCAAAAAGCAGCGGCCCGGCCAGGACACCGAATTTGTCATCGGCGCCATCCCGTTCGGGGGCTACGTCAAGATGCTCGATGAGCGCGAGGCGCCGGTTGCCGAGGGTGAGCGGCACTTGGCTTTCAACACGCAGCCGCTCACATCCCGCGCGCTGATCGTGGCCGCCGGCCCGGTGGCCAACCTGGTGCTGGCGGTGCTGCTGTATTCGCTGATCAACTGGATCGGTGTGAACGAGCCGCGCGCGCTGCTGTCGCCGCCGGTGGCCGGCTCGCTGGCCCAGAAGGCGGGCCTGCAAGGCGGCGAGACGGTGCGCCAGGCGGGCCTGGCGGGCGATGAGCTGAAGCCGGTGGCCTCGTTCGAGACCCTGCGCTGGATTCTGACGCGGGGCGCGCTCGATGGGCAGGACGTGGTGCTCGATGTGGCGCGCGACGGCGGCCGCGGGCGCGAGGTCACGCTGCCCTTGTCCAGCTTGTCGACGCGCGACCCGGACGCGAAGCTGTTTCGCGCCATCGGCATCGTCTCACCGCTCAGCAAGCCGGTGATGGGCGAGGTGATGGCCGGCGCCGCCGCCGAGCGCGCCGGCTTGCGCCAGGGCGATGTGGTGCGGCGCGTGGGCAGCACCGAGATCGTCGACGGCCAGCAACTGCGCGAGCTGATCCGCGCCAGCGGGCAGAGCGGCAGCGCCACCGCCACCGAATGGCAGATCGAGCGCGATGGCCGCGCGATGCAGCTGCAGGTGCAACCCGACGTGCAGGACGACAAGGGCCAGCCGGTCGGGCGCATCGGCGCCTACGTGGGCAGCCTGCCCGAGATGGTCAAGGTGCGCCAGGGGCCGGTCGACGGCCTGTGGTCGGGCGTGGTGCGGGTGTGGGAAGTGTCGACCTTGTCGCTCAAGCTGCTGGGTCGCATGCTGACGGGCGAGCTGTCGCTGAAGAACCTCTCTGGCCCCATCGCCATCGCCGATTACGCGGGCAAGTCGGCCTCGATGGGGCTGACTTATTACCTGGGCTTTCTGGCCTTCATCAGCGTCAGCCTCGGCGTGCTGAACCTGCTGCCGGTGCCGGTTCTGGATGGGGGGCACCTGATGTATTATCTTTGGGAGGCCGTGACGGGCAAGCCCGTGACGGGCGTTTGGCTGGAGCGCCTTCAGTACGTGGGCATGAGTTTGTTGCTGGCCATGATGGCCATCGCGATGTACAACGACATCGTCACTCGCCTGGGCTGACCGATTCGCTTCTTCCGCTGGCCTCGCGCGGCCGCAGTTTCCTCTCAAGCATTCCATGAAATCCATCGCACAACGTTTCCGTCTGCGGTCTGTCGCCTCGCTGGTGGCGATGTCTTTGGCGGCTCAACTGGCCTGGGCGGTCGACCCGTTCACCGTGCGAGACATTCGCGTTGAAGGCCTCCAGCGCGTGGAGCCGGGCACCGTGTTCGCTTCGCTGCCGGTGCGCGTGGGGGAGACCTACAACGACGACAAGGGCGCCGCCGCCATCCGCGCGCTGTTCGGGCTCGGCCTGTTCAACGACGTGCGGCTTGAAGTGCAGGGCGACGTGCTGGTGGTGATCGTGCAGGAGCGGCCCACGGTGGCCGCGGTCGAATTCGCCGGCAACAAGGAATTCACCAACGAGGTGCTGCAAGGTGTGCTGCGCGATGCCGGCCTGGCCGCCGGCCGCCCCTACGACCGCGCGCTGGCCGACCGCGCCGAGCAGGAGCTCAAGCGCCAGTACATCAACCGCAGCCTGTACGGCGCCGAGGTGGTGACCACCGTCACGCCGTCCGAGCGCAACCAGGTGCGCCTGACCTTCAACATCACCGAAGGCCGGCCGGCGCGCATCAAGGACATCGACATCATCGGCAACCAGGCGTTCTCGGATTCGCGCCTGAAAGACTTGTTCGACCTCGACACCGGCGGCTGGCTGTCGTGGTACACCAAGAGCGACCAGTATTCGCGCGCCAAGCTCAACGCCGACCTGGAGGCGCTGCGCTCGTTCTACCTGGCGCGCGGCTATCTCGACTTCAAGATCGATTCCACCCAGGTCGCCATGGCACCGGACAAGGAGTCGATCACCATCACCGTCAACATCACCGAGGGTGATCGCTTCGCGGTGTCGGGCGTCACGCTTGCCGGCAATTACCTGGGCAAGGACGACGAGTTCAAGTCGCTCATCAAGATCAAGCCCGGCGAGGCCTACAACGCCGACGACGTGGCCGAAACCACCAAGGCCTTCACCGAGCACTTTGGCAACTACGGCTACGCCTTTGCCCAGGTCGAGGCGGTGCCCGAGGTCGATCGCGTCAACAACCGGGTGGCCATCACGCTGCGCTCCGAGCCGTCGCGCCGCGCCTATGTGCGCCGCATCAACATCCAGGGCAACACGCGCACGCGCGACGAAGTCATCCGCCGCGAGTTCCGCCAATACGAATCGAGCTGGTACGACGCCGAGAAGATTCGCCTCTCGCGCGACCGTGTGGATCGGCTGGGCTATTTCACCGAACTGTCCGTGTCGAGCGCGGAGGTGCCGGGCGCGCCCGACCAGGTCGACCTGAATGTCGAGGTCAAGGAGAAACCTACCGGCAGCATCAGCATTGGCGCTGGATATTCATCGGCCGAGAAGCTGGCTTTCACCTTCGGCTTGTCGCAAGACAACGTGTTTGGCTCCGGCAACAAGCTGGATCTGCAGCTCAACACCGGCAAGTTCAACCGCACCATCGTCGTCAGCGCGACCGACCCGTACTTCACCGCCAATGGCGTGTCGCGCACGGTCGATGTGTACTACCGCACCCAGAAGCCGTACCAGGACCAGGGCGGCAACTACACGCTGATCACCATGGGCGCCGGCCTGAAATTCGGCGTGCCCGTGACCGAGCTCGACACCGTGTACCTCGGCATCAACGCCGAGCGCACGCGCATCAAGCCCGGCACCAACATCCCGGCGGCTTACCTCGACTACGCCAACCGCTTCGGCTACACCAGCTCGGCCTTCCCTTTCACGCTGGGTTGGTCGCGTGACTCGCGCGACAGCGCGCTGGCGCCCAACTCGGGCCGCTACCAGCGCCTGCTGGGCGAGCTGGGCCTGTTTGGGGATGCGCGCTACGTCAAGGCCAATTACCAGTACCAGCAGTTCGTGCCGCTGTCCAAACAGTACACGCTGGCCTTCAATGGCGAGGTGGGCTGGGGCAAGGGCCTGAGCGGCCAGCCCTTCCCGGTGTTCAAGAACTTCTACGCCGGCGGCCTGGGGTCGGTGCGTGGTTACGAGCAATCCACGCTCGGCCCGCGCGACGTGACGGGCGCCTACATCGGCGGCACGCGCAAGTTCGTGCTCAACACCGAGTTCATCACGCCCTTCCCAGGTGCCGGCAACGACCGCACGCTGCGGCTGTTCGGCTTTGTCGACGTCGGCGCGCTGTACGGCGATGGCGAGAAGATCAGCGGCGATGCGCTGCGCTATTCCGCCGGTCTTGGCCTCAGCTGGATCTCGCCCCTGGGCCCGCTGCGCTTTGCCATTGCCCAGCCGCTTCGCAAGCGCCCCGGCGATAGAATCCAGCGTTTCCAATTCCAGATCGGAACTTCGTTTTGAAGCCCTTCATGTCTCGCAGTCTGATGGTGGTCGCGGTGCTGGCCGCCGTGGTGGGCGCGCCCGCAGCAATTGCGCAGGAGAACGCGCGCATCGGCTTCGTCAACACCGACCGCATGCTGCGCGAGGCCACGCCCGCCAAGGCGGCACAGACCAAGCTGGAGCAGGAATTTTCGCGGCGCGAGAAAGAAATCGACGACGCTGGCGCCACGCTCAAGACGGCTTCCGAGCGCTTCGAGCGCGAGGCGCCGACGCTGAGTGAAAGCCAGCGCCAGAACCGCCAGCGCCAGTTGATGGACCAGGACCGCGAGTTCCAGCGCAAGCGGCGCGAATTTCAGGAAGACCTCAACTCACGCAAGCAGGAAGAGCTGCAGCAGATCCTCGACCGCGCCAACCGCGTCGTCAAGCAGGTGGCCGAGGCCGAGAAGTACGACGTCATCCTGCAAGAGGCGGTGTACGTCAATCCGCGGCTCGACATCACCGACAAGGTGATCAAGGCGCTGAACGCCGGCAAGTGAGTTCGGCCGCGCGCGCCGTGCCTGACTTGCATTGCTTCGTCCCGAGACGCGAGTCGTGACCCTTCGAACCGGCGCCATCGTTCAGGCCTTGGGTGGTGAGTTGCAGGGTGACCCCGACCGCCTGATCACCCAACTGGCGCCGCTGGAGCGCGCCCAGCCGTCCGAACTCAGCTTCCTGGTCAACCCCCGGCTGGCGCCGCTGCTCAAGACCACGCAAGCCGGCTGTGTCATCGTCGGTGCCGAATCGGCCGAGGCCGCGCGCCAGCGGGGCGGTGATGGTGCGGGCGACTGCATCGTGGCCGACAACCCGCATCTTTACTTTGCCCGCGTCACGCAGCTGTGGAAGCGCCTGCACGGCGGCGCAGCGCGGCGCGGCATCCACCCCAGCGCGGTGGTCGAGGAAGGCGCGTTCGTCGACCCCACCGCCAGCGTGGGCGCGCTCTGCTTCATCGGCCGCGGCGCGCGCATCGGCGCCGACACGGTGCTGAAAGCCCGCGTCACCATCGGCGAAGACTGCACGCTTGGCGCGCGCTGCGTGGTGCAGAGCGGCGCGGTCATCGGCGGCGACGGCTTCGGCTTTGCGCCCAACCAGGGCGCGTGGGAGAAGATCGAGCAACTCGGCGCCGTGCGCATTGGCGACGATGTCGAGATCGGCGCCAACACCTGCATCGACCGCGGCGCGCTCGACGACACGGTGATCGAAGACGGCGTCAAGCTCGACAACCTGATCCAGATCGGCCACAACTGCCACATCGGTCAGCACACGGCGATGGCCGGCTGCGTCGGCGTGGCTGGCAGCGCGCGCATTGGCGCGTACTGCACGGTGGGCGGCGCCGGCATGATCCTGGGGCACCTGACGATTGCCGATCATGTGCACATTTCGTCGGCTTCCATCGTCACGCGCTCGATCCACAAGCCGGGGCATTACACCGGCTTCTTCCCCATCGCTGAGAATGGCGAGTGGGAGAAGAACGCGGCCACGCTCAAGCAGATCTACCGCCTGCGCGACCGCGTCAAGCATCTTGAAGAATTTCTGCCAGGGCAGGATCAAGAATAAAACAGGCCGCCAGCGCTTGACCATCAAGCGCGAGCAGCTATTAATTGATGAGCAAACTGCCATGATGGACATCCACAAGATCCTGACCAAGCTGCCGCACCGCTACCCGTTTCTGCTGGTTGATCGGGTGCTGGACATCGACATGCAGGCCAAGACGATCCGCGCGATCAAGAACATCACGGTGAACGAGCCCTGCTTTACCGGGCACTTTCCGCTGCGGCCGGTTTTTCCGGGCGTGCTGATGCTGGAGGCGCTGGCGCAGGCCTGCGCGCTGCTGTCGTTCGAGACCGAGGGCATCGCGCTCGACGATGAGTCGGTGTTTTATTTCGTCGGCATTGACGGTGCGCGCTTCAAGCGCCCCGTGGAGCCGGGCGACCAACTCATCCTGCATTCGGCGCTGGAGCGCGCACGCGGCGGCATCTACAAATTCAACTGCCACGCCGACGTCGACGGCGACGTCGCTGCCGAAGCACAGATCATGTGCACCATGAGAAAAGTCGTCTGAGGCGCCGTGAGCGGCATTCACGCCACCGCCGTGGTTGATCCACGGGCCGAGCTGGACGCCAGCGTCAGCGTCGGCCCGTATGCCGTCATCGGCCCGCACGTGCGCGTGGGCGCCGGCACCACCATTGGCCCGCATTGCGTGATCGAGGGCCACACCCGCATTGGCAGCGACAACCGCATCTTCCAGTTCGCCAGCATCGGCGCCGCGCCGCAGGACAAAAAATACGCCGGCGAGCCGACTCGGCTGGAGATTGGCCACGGCAACACCATCCGCGAGTTCGTCACCATCAACACCGGCACGGTGCAGGACGAGGGCGTCACGCGGCTGGGCGACGACAACTGGATCATGGCCTACGTGCACATCGCGCACGATTGCCAGTTGGGCAGCCACATCATCCTGGCCAACGCCGTGCAACTGGCCGGCCACGTGCATTTGGGCGACTGGGTGTTTCTGGGCGGCCTGACGGGCGTGCACCAGTTCGGCCGCGTCGGCGCGCACGCCATGACGGCTTTTCACACCCGCTTGGCGCAAGACGTGCCGCCCTTCGTCACCGCTGGCGGCAATCCGGCCGAAGCGCAGAGCATCAACGCCGAAGGGCTGAAGCGCCGCGGTTTTTCGCCCGAGCGCATCACGCTCATCAAGCAGATGTACCGGCTGCTGTACCGCAAAGGGTTGACGCTGGACGCCGCGCGCCAGCAGATCGACGCGCTGCGCGGCGAGGTGGCCGAGGCGGATGCGGACATCGCATTGATGCAGGGTTTTCTGTCGTCGGCCGCGCGCGGCATCGTGCGCTGAGGCACGTGCGCATGGTGCGGGCCGCGCCGTTTTTCGGTCTGGTCGCCGGCGAAGCCTCGGGCGATTTGCTGGCCGGCTTGCTGCTCGATGGTTTGCGGGCGCGCTGGCCGCAACTGACGACCGCCGGCATCGGCGGCGCGCACATGACGGCGCATGGCTTTGACGCCTGGTGGCCCATCGAAAAGCTCTCGGTACGCGGCTATCTCGAAGTGCTGCCGCGCCTGCCCGAGTTGCTATCGATTCGAAAGCAGCTGGCGCGCCGCCTGCTGACAGAACGGCCCGATTTGTTCATCGGCGTCGACGCGCCTGATTTCAACTTCGACCTCGAAGCGCGCCTGAAGAAAGCCGGCATCAAGACGCTGCATTTCGTCAGCCCCTCGTTTTGGGCCTGGCGGCCCGAGAAGTTGCTGAAGCTCAAGGCGGCCGCCGATCATGTGCTCTGCCTGTTCCCATTCGAGCCCGACTTGTTGGCCGAACACGGCATCGCGGCCACCTACGTCGGTCATCCATTGGCCAATGTGATTCCCATGCAGCCGGACCGCACCGCCGCGCGCCGCGTGCTGGGCCTGGACGAGAACGCGACCGTGGTGGCGCTGCTGCCCGGCAGCCGCGCGGCCGAAGTCAAATATCTGCTTTCAGGGTTCTTTCAGGCCGCAGCGCTGATCAGGCAAGCGCGACCAGCTACGCAATTCATAGTGCCCGCGGTGCCGCACCTGCTGACTCAGATCGAGGCCGCGGCGCGCGTGAGCGGCCTGGGCGATGCGTTGAAGGTCGTGCGCGGCCAGTCGCACGCCGTGCTGGCCGCCTGCGACGTGACGCTGATCGCCAGCGGCACCGCCACGCTGGAGGCCGCACTGTTCAAGCGCCCCATGGTCATCGCCTACGCCATGCCGGCCTTCAGCTACCGTTTGATGCGCAAGAAACGGCAGTTGCCTTGGGTCGGCTTGCCCAATGTGTTGTGCGCGCCGCGCGAGTGGCTGCATCGCCCCGCCGGCATGTCCGCGCACGACATGGCCGACCGCACCGATGCACCGTTCGTCGTGCCCGAGCTGATCCAGGACGCGGCCACGCCCGCCGCGCTGGCGCAAGCCGTGCTGGACTGGCTCGCCGCGCCTGAGAAAATCGCCCAATTGCAGCAGCGCTTTACCGCGCTGCACCACGAACTGAAACGCGACACGCCCCGCCTGGCCACCGATGCGATCGAGACGCTTCTTGCGCGCTGAACAAGCACCCCTGGATTGGGATTCACCCGGCCTGATCGCCGGCGTGGACGAGGCCGGGCGCGGCCCGCTGGCCGGCCCGGTGGTGGCCGCCGCCGTCATCCTGAACCCGGCCAAACGCATCCGGGGCCTCGCCGATTCCAAGGTGCTCAGCCCGCAAAAGCGCGAGCGCCTGCACGACGAAATCATGGACAAGGCGCTGTGCTGTGCCATCGCCTTGGCCACGGTGCAGGAGATCGACACGCTGAACATCCTGCAGGCCACGCTGCTGGCGATGCGGCGCGCGGTCGAAGGGCTGCGTCTGCCGCCGGCGCTGGTCATGGTCGACGGCAACCGCCTGCCGGTGCTGCCGATGCGCGCCGAGGCGGTGATTGATGGCGACGCCAAGGTCAAGGCCATTTCGGCCGCGTCGATCCTGGCCAAGGTGCACCGCGACCGCTGGTGCGCCGAGATCGACGCGCACTGGCCGCAATACGGCTTTGCCGCGCACAAGGGTTACGGCACCGCCGCGCACCTGGCGGCGTTGCGCGAACACGGCGCGTGCGAGCACCACCGCCGCTCGTTTGCGCCGGTGGCGGCGGTCTTCGTGCGCCAGGGCGAAAGCGCGTGAGCGAATCCGGGCCGCAGCGCATCACCTCGCGCGACAACGCGCTGCTGAAGGACTTGCGTCGGCTGGCGCAAGACAGCGGCGCGCACCGCAAGCAGGGGCGGGTGTGGGTGGAGGGCGAGCATCTGTGCAGCGCGGCGCTGGTGCGTGGTTTGAAGCCGGTGCTGGCGGTGTTTTCTGCATCGTATTGGCCTCTGGCCCAAGCAGGACAAGCGCAAGCAGCTCTTAAAAATGTAGTCATCGATGATGCGCTGATGGCCGGCATCAGCGATCTGCCGTCGCCCGCACCGCTGGCTTTCGTGCTTGATCTGCCTGCGGCGCCCGCGCTGCAAGCCGAAGCGCCCACGGTGGTGCTCGACCGTGTGCAGGACGCGGGCAACGTCGGCTCCATCTTGCGCAGCGCGGCGGCGTTTGGTTTCACGCAAATCGTGGCGCTGAAAGGCACGGCGCTGCTGTGGTCGCCCAAGGTGCTGCGCGCCGGCATGGGCGCGCATTTCGGGTTGCGGCTGGTCGAGGGGCTGGCGGCGGGCGATCTCTCTGCGCTGCAGGTGCCGTTGCTGGTGACCAGCTCGCACGAGGGCGAATGGCTGCACCGTGCGTCGCTTCCGTGGCCCTGCGCCTGGGTGATGGGTCACGAAGGGCAGGGCGTGTCGCCCGAGCTGGCGGCGCGCGCGGCGATGGCGCTGCGCATCGCACAGCCGGGCGGCGAGGAGTCGCTCAACGTGGCGGCGGCGGCGGCGATCTGCCTGTGCACCAGCGCGGTGGCGCGGGTTTGAGCGGATTTCTTCCGCGCGCCGCATCCCGATAATTCGCTCGCCCGATCTTGCGGCGACACCGAGGAGACCTCTCATGCCATCGACCCCCTTGTTGCGCCGCGACGTTCTGCAGGCTGGCGTTGCCGCCCTGGCCGCCTTGCCGCTCGCGGCGCGCGCGCAAGCCGCCTGGCCCAGCAAGCCGGTGCGTCTGGTGGTGCCGTTTGCGCCGGGCGGCAGTTCAGAAATCGTGGCCCGCGCCGTGGCGGCCGAAATGGCCAAGACGCTTGGCCAGAACGTGTTTGTCGAGAACAAGCCCGGCGCCGCCGGCAACATCGCCATGCAAGAGGTGGCGAACAGCACCGACGAGCACACCATCATCCTCGGCCACATCGGCACGCTGGCCGTCAACCCCTACATCTTCCCGAAGCTGCCGTACGACGCCAACCGCGACTTCGCGCCGATCACGCTGGTCTCCAAGGTGCCCAGCCTGTACGTGGTGCACCCGGATTTGCCGGTCAAAAACATCAAGGAGTTCGTGGCGCTGGCCAAGGCCAAGCCTGGGCAGCTCAACTACGGCTCGGCCGGCAACGGCAGCGCGGGGCACCTGGCGATGGAATACCTCAAGATGGTGAGCAACACCTTCATGCTGCACGTGCCGTATCGCGGCACCGGGCCGATGCTGACCGACCTGATGGCGGGGCGGCTGCAGGCGGCCTCGGTCGGCGCGCCGGCGCTGCTGTCCTTCATCAAGGCCGGCAAGCTGCGCTGCATTGGCACCGGCACGGGGCAGCGGCTGCCGCAGTTGCCCGATGTGCCCACGGTGGCCGAGCAGGGCTTTGCCGGCTTCGAGATGACGCAGTGGTACGGCCTCCTGGCGCCTAGAAAGTGGGCGCCGGCGCATCTGGCCAAATTGGAGGCCGAAGCCGTCAAGGCCACGCGCGGCGCGCTGGTCAAGGACAAGCTGGCGCAGGAGACGGCGCTGGCGGTGGGCAACTCCAGCGCCGAATTCGCCCAGTTCATCGCCACCGAGCAAAAGCGCTGGAGCCAGGTCATCGCGCGGGCGCAGATCAAGCCCGAAGGCATGGGCTAAAAGCGCCGGCGGGCGCGTGGGGCACCGCCTATAATCGGAGGCTTTTCTCGAAACCGCGTCGCCCCACCGCGCCAAAAGCACCCCTTCGTTTTTTTGAGAGCAGTCCGCGTGCCTTGCCGGCGCGCGACGCGCACGGGCGACCGACACCAGACGGAGAACCCCAGTGCTTGCTTCCCTAGAGGGGAAATTCCCGCCCGCCATCCTGGCGCTTGCCGACGGCAGCGTCTTTCTGGGCCAGTCCATCGGTGCCACCGGCACCACCGTGGGCGAGGTGGTGTTCAACACCTCGATGACCGGCTACCAGGAAATCCTGACCGACCCCAGCTACTGCCAGCAAATCGTCACGCTGACCTACCCGCACATCGGCAACGTCGGTGCCAACGATGAGGACATCGAGTCCGGCAAGATCCAGGCCGCCGGCCTGATCATCAAGGACTTGTCGGCCCTGGCCAGCAACTTCCGCTCGCAACGCACGCTGAGCGATTACCTGAAGGACGGCGGCACCGTCGCCATCGCCGGCATCGACACCCGAAAACTCACGCGCATCCTGCGCACGCAGGGCGCGCAAAACGGCGCCATCGTGGCGCTGGCGGCGGGTGAGCAGGCCACGCCAGATCGCATCGATGCGGCGCTGCAGGCGGCACGCCAGGCGCCGCCGATGGTGGGGCTCGATCTGGCCAAGGTGGTGTCGACCGACCAGCCCTACGAATGGGACCAGACCGAGTGGGCGCTGGGCACCGGCTACGGCAAGCTGTCCGAGCCGCGCTTTCACGTCGTCGCCTACGACTTCGGCGTCAAGAAGAACATCCTGCGCATGCTGGCCGCGCGCGGCTGCCGCGTCACCGTGGTGCCGGCGCAGAGCACGGCGGCCGAGGTGCTGGCGCAGCGGCCCGATGGCGTCTTCCTCTCCAACGGCCCGGGCGACCCCGAGCCGTGCGACTACGCCATCGCCGCCACGCGCGAGATCGTGGGCAGCGGCGTGCCGGTGTTCGGCATTTGCCTGGGCCACCAGATCATGGCGCTGGCCGCGGGTGCCAAGACCTACAAGATGAAATTTGGCCACCACGGCGCCAACCACCCGGTGAAGGACCAGGACGACGGCCGCGTGTCCATCACCAGCCAGAACCACGGCTTCGCGGTGGATGCCGACACGCTGCCTTCGCACCTGCGCGCCACGCACGTCAGCCTGTTCGATCACACGCTGCAGGGCTTTGCGTTTGTCGATCAGCCCGCGTTCTGCTTTCAGGGCCATCCTGAAGCGCAGCCGGGCCCGCACGATGTGGGCTACCTGTTTGATCGTTTCATAAGAAATATGGAGCTGGCGCACGCCAGTCAAGCGCAAGCAGCTACCAAAACAGGAGTGAACGCCGCATGAAGCTCTACGGCTTTCCCCAGGCCGCGCTTGAAAAAGCCATTGCCAAGCGCATGCTGACTTTGCCCTCGCCGCACAAGGAGTGGTTTGCCGACCGCTGGTCGCAAAAGCCCTACAAGAAGTCCTTCAGCGAGCACAAGGCCATGCCGCTCGTCACGCTGCTGGCCAAGGGCAAGACCTGGACCGATGAAGAATTCAATGGCGAACTGGCCGCGTGGGACGCCAAGTTCTACGACGCCGAGGCCGAGGTGCTGCGCCCCATGGTCGAAGGCGATGGCGTGATCCAGCTGATGCAAAAGAACATGCCGCCCGAGCGCGTGCAGGCGTTGCTGAACAAACTCGAACAAGACCGCCATGCCTGAACTCCGCGCGCCGCGCGCATCCCGCTCGCAGCGATGCCCGCGCTGGTCACGCCGCGGCGTGACGGCGCTGGCCCTGCTGGCCGCGGGCTGCGCGCAGCCGCCGCAAACGCCCTTCGACCGCGTGCAGCGCTTTGCCGACGCCTACGTGCGCCTGCTGCCCGTCGGCCGCGTGATGGAGGTCGCCGCCGCGCAGGATGCGCGCTGGCCGCTGGGCGCCAAGGCCGATCTGGTGAGCGACACGCAACTGGCCTGCATGCGTGCGGGGCTGTCGTCGTCCGTGGTGTCGGGTCGCCAGCGCCAGGCCGCGCGTGACTACGCCCAGGCGCACGCCGACACGCTGGACGGCGACTTGCGCGTGCTCGAAGCGGGTGCCGCGCGCCTGATTGGCGACGCCATGCTGGCGGGCGCCGGCGACCCGGCCCCCCGCTTGCCGACCAGCGCGACGCCTGAAGAAACCCAGGCCCTGGCCGCCTTTGCCACCGAGCCGCGCTACGCGGCCTTGCGCCGCGCCACCGGCCTTGACGCCCTGCTCGGCGGCGGCACCGAACGCGCTGCCCAGCGCGGTCGCGACCTTGGCCATGCGCTGGTGGTCAAGGCCATGACCGACGCCTTTCTCAGCTGCCACATCCCGGTCAAGCTGTTGTATTGAATCTCGAAATATGCCCAAACGTACCGACCTCCAAAGCATTCTCATCATCGGCGCCGGCCCCATCGTCATTGGCCAGGCGTGCGAGTTCGACTATTCCGGCGTGCAGGCCTGCAAGGCGTTGCGCGAAGAGGGCTACCGCGTCATCCTGATCAACAGCAACCCGGCCACGATCATGACCGACCCGGCGACGGCCGACGTGACCTACATCGAGCCGATCACCTGGCAGACGGTCGAGAAAATCATCGCCAAGGAGCGCCCCGACGCCATCCTGCCCACCATGGGTGGCCAGACGGCGCTGAACTGCGCGCTCGATCTGTGGCGCAACGGCGTGCTGGCCAAGTACAACGTCGAGCTGATCGGCGCCAAGCCCGAGGCCATCGACAAGGCCGAAGACCGCCTGAAGTTCAAGGACGCGATGACGCGCATCGGCCTCGGGTCGGCGCGCAGCGGCATCGCCCACAGCATGGACGAAGCCTGGGCCGTGCAGAAGAAAGTGGGCTTTCCCACCGTCATCAGACCCAGCTTCACGCTTGGCGGCACGGGCGGCGGCATTGCCTACAACCCGGAAGAATTCGAGACCATCTGCAAGCGCGGCCTGGAGGCCTCGCCCACCAACGAGTTGCTGATCGAGGAATCGCTGCTCGGCTGGAAAGAGTTCGAGATGGAAGTCGTGCGCGACAACGCCGACAACTGCATCATCATCTGCTCGATCGAAAACCTTGATCCCATGGGCGTGCACACGGGCGATTCGATCACGGTGGCGCCCGCGCAGACGCTGACCGACAAGGAATACCAGGTCATGCGCAACGCCAGCATCGCCGTGCTGCGCGAGATCGGCGTCGACACCGGCGGCTCCAACGTGCAGTTCGCCGTCAACCCGGCCGATGGCCGCATGATCGTGATCGAGATGAACCCGCGCGTGTCGCGCTCATCAGCGCTGGCGTCCAAGGCCACGGGTTTTCCGATCGCCAAGGTGGCCGCCAAGCTGGCCGTGGGCTACACGCTGGATGAACTGCGCAACGAGATCACGGGCGGCGCCACGCCGGCGTCGTTCGAGCCGACCATCGACTACGTGGTCACCAAGATCCCGCGCTTTGCGTTTGAGAAATTTCCCGCCGCCGACAGTCATCTGACCACGCAGATGAAGAGCGTGGGCGAGGTCATGGCGATGGGCCGCACGTTTCAGGAATCGTTTCAGAAAGCGCTGCGCGGGCTGGAAGTCGGCGTCGACGGCATGAACGAGAAGACGCAAGACCGCGAATGGCTCGAGAAGGAACTGGGCGAGCCCGGCCCGGACCGCATCTGGTTCGTGGGCGATGCCTTTGCCGCCGGCTGGTCGCTCGATGAAGTGCACCAGCTCACGAAAATCGACAAGTGGTTCCTTGTGCAGATCGAGGAGATCATCAAGATCGAACTCGACATCGACAAGCACACCGCCGAACATGGCGACAAGGCGTTGGAGGCGCTCTCAAAACAAGAGCTTCTGACACTGAAGCAAAAAGGCTTTTCAGACCGTCGCCTCGCGAAACTGCTGAAAACCAGCGACAAGGCCGTGCGCGAACGCCGCCGTGCGCTGAACGTGCGCCCCGTGTACAAGCGCGTGGACACCTGCGCCGCCGAGTTCGCCACCAACACCGCCTACATGTACTCGACCTATGAGGACGAATGCGAGGCCGAGCCGACCAGCAACAAGAAAATCATGGTGCTGGGCGGTGGCCCCAACCGCATTGGCCAGGGCATCGAGTTCGACTATTGCTGCGTGCACGCGGCCCTCGCCATGCGCGAGGATGGTTACGAAACCATCATGGTCAACTGCAATCCCGAGACGGTTTCTACCGATTACGACACGTCAGACCGCCTGTACTTCGAGCCGCTGACGCTCGAAGACGTGCTGGAAATCGTCGACAAGGAAAAGCCCACCGGCGTCATCGTGCAGTACGGCGGCCAGACGCCGCTGAAGCTGGCGCTGGGCCTGGAAGCCGAAGGCGTGCCCATCATCGGCACCAGCCCCGACATGATCGACGCCGCCGAAGACCGCGAGCGCTTTCAGAAACTGCTGCACGAGCTGGGCCTGCGCCAGCCGCCCAACGCCACCGCGCGCACCGAAGGCGAAGCGCTGGAAAAAGCCGCCGAACTGGGTTACCCGCTGGTCGTGCGCCCCAGCTACGTGCTGGGCGGCCGCGCCATGGAAATCGTGCACGAGCAGCGCGACCTGGAGCGCTACATGCGCGAGGCGGTGAAGGTCAGCAACGACTCGCCCGTGCTGCTGGATCGTTTCTTGAGCGATGCCATCGAATGTGACGTCGATGCCGTGCGCGATTCGTCGGGCCGTGTGTTCATCGGCGGCGTGATGGAGCACATCGAGCAGGCCGGCGTGCACTCGGGCGACTCCGGCTGCTCACTGCCGCCTTACTACCTCAAGCAGGCCACCATCGACGAACTCAAGCGCCAGACCGCCGCCATGGC
>JAGOVZ010000167.1 GCA_018060485.1 Ottowia sp.
GCCACGCGCGACGAGCTGGCGTCGGTGCTGGCGCACGAGATGTCGCACATCACGCAGCGCCACATTCCGCGCCTGCTCGGCCAGCAAAGCCGCCAGGCGCCGTGGATGATCGCCGCGATGGTGCTGGGCGCCATTGCCGCCAGCAAGAACCCGCAGGCCGGCGCCGCGCTGGCGGTGGGCGGGCAGGCGGCGGTGATTCAGCAGCAGCTCAACTTCTCGCGCGACATGGAGCGCGAGGCCGACCGCATCGGCTACGGCATCATGACGCAGGCCGGCTACGCGCCGCAGGGCTTTGTCGGCATGTTCGAGAAGCTGCAGGCCGCCAGCCGCATCAACGACAACGGCGATTGGCCCTACCTGCGCAGCCACCCGCTGACCACGCAGCGCATTGCCGACATGCAGCAGCGCCAGCAAGGGCTGGTTCGGCCCGATGCGCCAGCGGCCCCGCGCGCGCCGGCCGCCAGCGCGCCCACGCCCGGCGCCAGCCCCGAGCTGCCCGAAACCGTGGTGCGCGCCAGCCGCCCCGCGCCTGCGCCGGACCTTGAAGCGCTGTTGATCGCCGCCCGCGCCCGCGTGCTCGGCCGCCCGGGCGTCGACGTGTTGCGCGCCTGGGCGGGCGAGCACGCGCAGCCCGGTTTTGGTGCCCAGCCGCTGCCACGCCGCGCGGCGGCGCTGTACGCGGCGGCGCTGGCCGAGGCCCAGTTGCGCGATCTGCCCAAGGCCGAGGCGCTGGCGGCGCAGCTGGCCACATTGGTCGCCGGCGATGCCCCGGCGGCGCAGCAAGCGCGCCTGCTGCAGGCCGAACTGGCGCTGCAGGCCGGCCAGCCGGCGCGCGCGCTGCAACTGCTGCCGGCCGCGCCGCGCCCGTCGGCCGCCGATGCGCGCGGCCAGGCAGGCCGCGCCGTGCTGCTGCTGCGCGCGCAGGCGCAGACGCAAAGCGGCCAGGCGGCGCAGGCCGCCGGCGCGCTGCAAACCTGGGTCAGCGACCACCCGGCCGATGCCGGCGCCTGGCAGGCGCTGGCAGCCGCCCACGCGGCACAGGGGCAAACGCTGCGCGCGCTGCGCGCGGAGGGCGAGGTGCCGATGGCGCACATGGACTACGCCGGCGCGGTCGACCGCTGGCGCGCGGCGCAGGATTTTTCGCGCCAGTCGCCCGGCAGCGCGGCCGATCAGATCGAGGCGAACATCGTCGACACGCGGCTGCGGGCGGCGCAAGAGGCGCTCAGGCAGCAGCGGCTGGAAGAGGCCAAGCGGCGCTGATTCGGCAGCCCGCAAAAAAGCCGCCCGCAGGCGGCTGTTTGTTGATCAAATCAGGCGCTGGCGCTTGTCCATCAAGCGCGAGCAGCTATCAATAAAATAGCAGCGTCAAGCCCGCTCCAGCAGCGCATCAATCAGCACGCCGAGCGCCGAATAAATCAGCGACCCCAGCAGCGCGGCCCAGAAGCCGTTGACGACAAAGCCGCTGACCAGCCCCGAGCCGGCCCAGAACATCAGCGCGTTGATGACGAACAAGAACAGCCCGAGCGTGATGAGCGTGACCGGAATCGTCAGCACCACCAGAATCGGCCGCACCAGCATGTTCAGCAGGCCGATGACCAGCGCGGCGATCATGGCGGTGCCAAAGCTCGCCACGCTGACGCCGCCGTAGATGTAGGCCACGCCCAGCAATGCGGCCGCCGACAGCAGCCATTTCAGAATCAGTTTCAGCATGATGGCGCCATCATAGCGCCCGGCGGACGGGTGCCGCCACCGTGCGCAGCGTGGTCGATCAGGCCTGCGGGTCGGCGTCGGTCTGGGCCGGCAGCGCCGCCGCCTTGCGCCGCGTGGCCAGCCAGGCGGTGCCCAGCACGCCGGCGACGCACAGCGCCATCAAGGCGTAGCGCAGCACCTTCACTGGCGCCTCGCGCGTGCCAAACCACTGCGACAGCACCGGCTCGCCCGCGATCATCGACGCCGCCGTGCCGGCCAGCACCGCCGCGCCCAGGTAGATGATGATCGGGAAGCGGTCGACCAGCTTCAGCACCATGGTCGAGCCGAACACCACGATCGGCACGCTGATGAGCAGGCCGATGACCACCAGGTCCATTGCGCCGTGTGCCGCGCCGGCCACGCCCAGCACGTTGTCGATGCCCATCAGCGCGTCGGCGATGACGATGGTTTTCATGGCGCCCCAGAAGGTGCTGGCCGCCGGGCCGTGTTCATCTTCGCTGCCGCCCTGGTCGGCGATCAGCTTGTAGGCGATCCACAGCAGACCCAGGCCGCCAACCAGCATCAGGCCGGGGATCTTGAGCAGCCAGACCACGATCAGCGTCATCACCGTGCGCACGCCGATGGCGCCCACGGTGCCCCAGATGATGGCCTTGCGCTGCAGGTGCTTGGGCAGGTTGCGCGCGGCCAGCGCGATGACGATGGCGTTGTCGCCGGCCAGCACCAGGTCGATCAGGATGATGGCCATCAGCGCGGACCACCAGGCGGGCGAGAGGAATTCCATGGTTGACAGTCTCCGAAGTCGGGTTCGAGTTGAATTTTCGACCGCCGCGGCCGGGCGCAGACATGGGCAGGTGAGGCGAGGCACACCGCAAGACCCAGGACGTCGACCAACCGCGCGCGGGCGGGGGTTGATCGAAGGTCTTGCTCGGCAGCGCCTGGGCACTGCCCGCGGGGCCGGAAGTGCCAGCGGTTTCGACTGCAAACCGCAAGACTTCGTATTGACGACCCGGCGATGCCGCACTGGCTTTGACAAACCCCGGGTTCTTGGGCGAACCCGCCAGCGCGGCGAGAGGGAGCTACTCCCCTTCGGAACGCGCGATTAAAGCATGGTGATGGCGCACTGGCAAGCCAAGTGTGCAGCCGATTTCAAGCCAAATCGGCCGCCAGCGCTTGTCTGGCGTGCGCAAGATGCTATCAAAACAGGATTTATCAGCGGCTGGCGGCCGCCTCGCCCGCGCGCTCGGCATAGCGGTTGAAGCGCCAGGCCGTGCCCTGCTGCGTGATGCGGCGCCACACCGCGCGCCTGGCAAAGGGCGAGAGGGCGGGCCAGCGCTGCACCTCGTCCTCGGTGCGCCCGCAGCCCTTGCACAGCGCGTCGCCCTGGGCGGTGGAGCAGATGGCGATGCACGGCGTGTCGGGCGTGGTGGCGTACCAGGCCAGCCAGGCGGCGCGCGCGGCGGGCGGCAGGTCGGCGCCGTCGACCTCGTCCTGCCGCTGGTAGACCATGCGCCCATACACCTCGGCCAGCGCCGCCACCTCGGGCGCCAGCGCGCCGCTGGCGGCGGCGGGGCGGACGGCGCGCCAGTGGTTCAGCGCGGCTTCCAGGTCGGTGATGTGCAGGCGGTCCATGCGAAGGGGCATCATAAGAGGCGGTGGGCGGCGTGGTGTCTGGCGGCACTTCTGGCCCGTTGGCCACTCCATGTGTTGACGCTGCGTGTTGCTGTACGCTGATTTTTAGTATTGAATTGATAGCTGCTCGCGCTTGCCAGACAAGCGCCAAGGCCCGGAATGACCCCTGAAACCGCTGCCCCCGCACCGCATGCCCGTCGCTGGCGCGGCTGGCTGTGGCTGAGCCTGCTGGCCAACGCGCTGCTGGCGTGGTGGCTGTGGCGCGCCCAACCGCCCGCGCCGCCGCCGCCCGCCACGCCGGTCGGCGAATCGGTGCTGCTGCGCACGCCCGGCGGGCGGCTGGAAATCTCTGAAATCCAGCAGACCGAGAGCTTCGAAGTCTCACGCGACCACGACGTGCTGGGCGTGCCCGTGGGCAGCACCTTCTCGCGCATCCGCGTGCCTGCGCACTACCGCTACCACGTCGAGCTGGCGCCCGAATGGCGCGTCACCGTGCAGCCCGGCGGCGGCGTGCGCGTGATCGCCCCGCGCGTGCGGCCGACGCTGCCGGTGGCCATCGACACCGCGCGCATCGAGAAGGAATCGCGCGGCCTGTGGTCGATGTTCACCGGGCCGGATCAACTGGCGGCGCTGGAGAAATCCATCACCGCCTCGCTCGCCACCAAGGCCGCCAGCGCGCCGATGCTGGCGCGCCAGCGCGAGGCGGCGCGCGCCACCGTGGCCGAGTTCGTGCAGAAGTGGCTGATGACGCAGACCGACTGGAAGCCGCACGCCGGCAAGAAGGTCGAGGTGCTGTTTGCCGACGAGCCGATCGACGCGCTGGACGCCACTTGCGGCGGGCGGCCGGGCTGCGCGGCGGAGCGCTTGAACGCGGCGGGGCTTTGAGGGTGGTTTGGGCCGCTGGCGCTTGAGAGACAAGCGCGAGCAGCTATGATTTTTGATGATTCGCCTGCGGCGCATGACCGCGGTCTGCGGCCTTCGATGACGGCGCTGCGCGCCATGACCCAGAGCCGTTGGTCATTTGGTTATCGAAGCGAAGCGAAGTCATTCCGTCATCAAGACCAGTCACAGCCCCCGTCCATGCACCCCGTGCACATGCCGCGCCGCCGCTGGCACCGGGGCGGGCGCCGCGCCGGGCTGCGTCAGCCCGCTCAAGATGCCGCAGTGCGCGGTGTCGCTGGCCTGCCGGCACTGCGCGCGCAGCGCCTTGAGCTGCTTTTCCAGCGCGCGCAGCTCGCGGATGCGGGTGGCGATGTGGCCGATGTGCTCGTCCAGCAGCGCGTTGACGGCGCCGCAGTCGGCGTCGGGCTGGTCGCGCCAGGCCAGCAGGGTGCGGATCTCCTGCAGCGACATGTCCAGCCCGCGCGCCTGGCGGATCAGCGTCAGGCGCTCGGCGTGCGCGGCGTCGTAGTGGCGGTAGTTGTTGTCGCCCCGCGCCGGCGGCGGCAGCAGTCCTTCGCGCTCGTAGTAGCGGATGGTGTCGACCGGGGTGTCGGTCGCGGCGGCGAGTTCGCTGATCTTCATGGGGGCATGGTAGTCATCCAACGCACGGCGCGCCGCCAATCGGTCGAAAGGCCGCGGAGCAGGCCATGCGCGGGCACCCGCGGCAAGGGCTTGGCCCCCCCGCTGGGTGTGTCCCCCCTTCCCGCGCAGCGCAGCGAAGCGAGAGAAGGGGGAAGCGGCGTCAGCCGCTCAGGGGGATGTTGCGAATCCTCTTGACGTTGGAGTTGATCCAGGGTTTTTAATCTTGGCATGACGACTGAAAGCATCACCTGGCGCATCCCCAACATGGATTGCGCCGCTGAAGAAAGCGAGATTCGCCACGCCTTGCGCGATGTCGCCGGCGTGCAGCGGCTGGCGTTTCGCCTCGGCGCGCGCGAGCTGCGTGTGGACGCCGCGCCAGGCGCGCTGCCCGAGGTGGCCCAGCGACTGCGCGCAGCCGGCTTTGCGCCGCAGGTGCCGGGCGCGCCCAAGGCCGCGGCAGCCGAAGGCCCAGCGTGCGATTCGGCTGCCTGCGGCCCGATGCAGCTGTCGACGCACGACCACCAGCACGATGACCACGGTCACGGCCACGAGCACGATCATCACCACGACCACGACCACGACCACGCCGACGAAGCCGCCACCGGCTGGCGCACCCTGCTGCTGGCCCCCGGCCTGCCGCGCATCGGCGCCGCGCTGGTGCTGGCGCTGGCCGCCGAAGCCGTGCATGCGCTGGCGCCCGGCGGCTGGGCGGCGGTCGGCATGGGGCTGGCGGTGGCGGCGGTGCTGCTGTCGGGCCTGTCGACTTACCTGAAGGGCGTCAACGCGCTGCGCCGCGGGCGCCTGAACATCAGCGCGCTGATGGCGGTGGCCGTCACCGGCGCGCTGCTGATCGGCCAGTGGCCCGAGGCGGCGATGGTGATGGCGCTGTACGCGCTGGCCGAGCA
>JAGOVZ010000034.1:0-6080 GCA_018060485.1 Ottowia sp.
CGCGTACAATCAAAACAGCCATCAAGCAAAAAACGTGCCTTCAATGAAACCTTCCGTTTTCAGCCGTGCCTGTCGCCTGGGGTTGGCGGCTTTTTGTCTGCTGTCGGCCAGCGCGGCCTGGGCCGAGCGGGCCGACCGCGAAAAGCCGATGAACATCGAGTCGGATTCGCTGCGCTACGAGGACCAGAAGCAGCTGTCGACCTTCACCGGGCGCGTGGTGGTGACCAAGGGCACCATCGTGATGCGCGGGGCGCGCCTGGAAGTGCGGCAGGACGCGGCCGGCAACCAGTTCGGCACCATGTTTGCCGAGCCCGGCAAGCGCGCGTTCTTCCGCCAGAAGCGCGAGGGCCTCGACGAATACATCGAGGGCGAGGGCGAAACCATTGAATACGACGGCAAGGCCGACATCGTGCGCTTCATCCGCCGTGCCGAGATGCGCCGGCTGGCCGGCGCCACCATGGTCGATCAGGTGCTGGGCAGCGTGATCGTCTACAACAACGTGACCGAGGTCTACACGGTGGATGGCGCGCCGCGCTCGGATGGCGCCGCGTCCGCCGCACCGGGCGGCCGCGTGCGCGCCACGCTGGCGCCGCGCAACACAGGGGCCGCCGGTGCGGCGCCTGCCGCGCCCGCGTCCGCACCCGCACTGCCGCTGCGCCCCGCACCTGCGCTGCCGCCGGGGGCCGGCCAGTGAGCGAGGCCACGATCGACGACCTGGCCTCCACCTTTGCCGTCAGCGCGCCCGGCGCGCTGGCCGCTGAGCCCGGCCAGAACCTGCTGCAGGTGCGCGGCCTGCGCAAGAACTATGGCGCCCGCCGCGTGGTGCACGACGTGTCGCTCGACGTGCGCAATGGCGAAGTGGTGGGCCTGCTGGGCCCCAACGGCGCCGGCAAGACGACTTCGTTCTACATGATCGTCGGCCTGGTGCGCGCCGACGCCGGCAGCATCGCCATCGACGGCCAGCCGGTCGAGCACATGCCGATCCACCAGCGCTCGCGCCTGGGGCTTTCTTATCTGCCGCAAGAGGCCTCGATCTTCCGCAAGCTGACGGTGGCCGAGAACGTGCGCGCCGTGCTGGAGTTGCAACGCGGCCCCGACGGCCGCGCCCTGCCGCGCGCCGAGATCGAGCGGCGCCTGACCGAGCTGCTGGAGCAACTGCACGTGAACCAGTTGCGCGATTCGCCGGCGCCTGCGCTCTCGGGCGGCGAGCGGCGCCGCGTCGAGATCGCTCGCGCACTGGCCACGCAGCCGCGCTTCATTCTGCTGGACGAGCCGTTTGCCGGCATCGACCCGATTGCCGTGATCGAGATCCAGCGCATCATCGCCTTCCTCAAAAGCCGCGGCATCGGCGTGCTGATCACCGACCACAACGTGCGCGAAACGCTGGGCATTTGCGACCACGCGGTGATCATCAGCGACGGCCGCGTGCTGGCCACCGGTACGCCGGCCGACATCGTGGCCGACCCCGAGGTGCGGCGCGTCTACCTCGGCGAACATTTCAGGTTGTGATGACCCCCCTGTGTCGCCTGCGGCGCCTTCCCCCGAAGGGGACGACGCCAGTGGCCGGGCCAAGCCCGCTCCACGGCGCCCCCGCATGGCCTGCTCCGCGGCCGCTCGACTCATGATGAACGTGACGTGAAACCCGGGCTGTCTCTTCGCGTCTCGCAGCATCTGGCGCTCACGCCGCAGCTGCAGCAGTCGATCCGCTTGTTGCAGTTGTCAACGCTGGAGCTGGCCAGCGAGGTCGAGCAGATGCTCGACGACAACCCCTTTCTGGAGCGCGCCGACGACAGCGCGCCGCGCGAGGAATTCGGTCTGGCGCACGCCGACACGCGCGTGAGCGAGGGTGATCGGGCGCAGGAAAACACTACCGAAAACATAGCTGCTGGCGCTGATTCAGCAAGCGCTGAAGCCGATTTTGATGCTGAATCCGCCTTGCCCGACAGCTGGGACGGCGACGGCAGCGTTGAAGTGCGCCCGGACGATGGCGAATGGGGCGGCGACGCCCCGGCGCGCGCCAACAACCTGGGCGGGGATGACGAGCTGGACCCGGGCGAGCGCGGCGCCGGCCAGGAGTCGCTCACCGAGCACCTGCACCGGCAGGCCTTGTCGCTGCGCCTGTCGCCCGAGGACACGGCGGCGCTGCGCTTTCTGATCGAGTCGCTCAACGACGACGGCTACCTCGAAGATTCGCTGGCCCAACTGGCCGCCACGCTGACCGACGAGGACGATGACCTGGAGCAGCTGGAAGAGCTGGTGCACCGCTTCAGCCTGGCGCTCAAGTTGCTGCAGTCGCTGGAGCCGCCGGGCGTCGGCGCGCGCAATCTGGCCGAATGCCTGGCGCTGCAGCTCAAAAGCCGCCAGGCTGAGCGCGGCGTGTGCGCCGACGATCAGAAGTGCATCGCCACAGCGCTCAAGATCTGCGCCCAGCACGGCGCCCTCGAGCTGCTGGCCAAGCGCGATGCCAAGCGCCTGGCGCAGCTCGCGGACGACACCGAAGACGCAGTGCGCGCCGCCATGGCCCTCATCGGCCGGCTCGATCCCAAGCCGGGCCGCGCGTTTGCCGACGTCGAGCGCAACGCCATCGTGCCGGACGTCATCGTCTCCAGCGTCGGCACCGGCGCGGGAGGGCAGCAGCGCTTTCGCGTGCAGCTCAACCCCGACGTGATGCCCAAGCTGCGCGTGCACGACATCTACGCCAACGCCCTGCGCGGCGGCAAGGGCGGCGAAAACCACCAGGCGCTGGCGGCGCGGCTGCAGGAGGCGCGCTGGTTCATCAAGAACATCCAGCAGCGCTTCGACACCATCCTGCGCGTGTCGCAGGCCATCGTGTCGCGCCAGAGCAATTTCTTCATCCACGGCGAAGTGGCGATGCGGCCCATGGTGCAACGCGAGCTGGCCGACGAGCTGGGCGTGCACGAATCCACCATCAGCCGCGTGACCACCGCCAAGTACATGGCCACGCCGCGCGGCACCTTCGAGCTGAAGTACTTCTTCGGCTCGGCGCTCGGCACCGAAGCCGGCGGCAACGCCAGCAGCACGGCGGTGCGCGCGCTCATCAAGCAGATCATCGCCGCCGAAGACCCGGCCAAGCCGCTGTCCGACAGCCAGCTGGCCGACATGCTGAAAGAGCAGGGCATCGACTGCGCGCGCCGCACCGTCGCCAAGTACCGCGAAGCCCTGCGCATTCCGGTGGCGACGCTGCGCAAGGCGGTGGCCTGATTCCGGCGCAGGCATGTGATTTCACACAACGCCACGGCAGGCTGCGGGCTACACTGACCCTCTCATGTCCCCAACCCCCCTCGCTGCTGAGCCTACGGAACAACTCGGCGACAGGGTCAATCTGCGCGCCGTGCTGCGCGCTGCCACCGCCGATCTGCACGCCCACATCGACCGCGCCATGCCGCTGGCACGGTCCGCGCCGACCCTGGCCGATTACCTGACACACCTGCTGCTGCTGCGCGACTGGCTTGGCGCGCTGGGGCAATCCATGACCGGGCTCAATGGCCTGGCCGACGAGCAGGCCGCCGTCCTGGCCGATGCCGAACAAGCCGCCGCGCTGATCGGCCACACCGTGCCGGCGCCGCGCGACGCGGCTGGCGCCGAACAGGCGGCGCTGCGCGCGCTGGACGACGGCGCACACGCCGACGCGGCGCGACTGGGCGTGCGTTACGTCATTGAAGGCTCACACCTGGGCGGCAAGGTCCTGCGCCGCCGCTGGGGCGAGCGGTTGGCGCCGCACCCGCTGGGCTATCTGGGCGGTGGGGCGCCGGATCGATGGCCGGCCTTCCTGAATGAACTGGCGGCGGCACGGTCGCCTGACGAGCGTGCCGCCGCCTGCGCGGGCGCCGTGCTGGCGTTTCAGCTGTTGCAGCGCCTGGCGGACGCCGGTGCGCCGGCCGCCCACGAAAGTCGCGCATGACCGCGCCGCTGGGCGCGCCCGCCACCGCTGCGGCGCCGGCGGTGGATTTGAGCAATTGCGACCGCGAGCCGATCCACATCCCCGGTCTCATCCAGCCGCACGGCGCCCTGATGGCGCTGGATGCCGATCTGCGCGTGACCTACGCCAGCGACAACCTGGCCACCCTGCTGCCCGGTGCGCCCGGCCTGGGCGAAGTCGCCACGCCGGCGCACTTTGAAGACCCGGCCGTGCACGCGCTGCTCACGCAGGCGGCCCGGTCGACCGCGCCCGCCGACGCGCCGCAGTCGCGCCACACCGTCATCCAGGTTGGCGGGCGCCGGTTCGATCTGCTGGTGCACGCCGCGCAAGGCCGGCTGATGGCCGAGTTCGAAAGCCGCCCACCGGCGCATGGCGCGCACGACTACGGGCCGGGCCTGCACGCCGCGGTCAAGCGCTTTCGGCAACAGACGGATGTTTTGGGCCTGCTGCAAGACGCCGTGCACATGGTGCGCGAGCTGACCGGCTTCGACCGCGTCATGGCCTACCGCTTTCGCGCCGACGACAGCGGCGACATCGTGGCCGAGGAGCGCGATGCGGCGCTCGACCCCTACCTGGGCTGGCGCTTTCCGGCCAGCGACATTCCGGCGCAGGCGCGCCGCCTGTACATCGAAAACACGATGCGCCTGATCGCCGACGTGGGCAGCACGCCGGTGGCGGTGCGCGCCGCGCCGGGCGTCGATCAGCCGCTGGACATGAGCCACGGCGTGCTGCGCAGCGTGTCGCCGATCCACATCGAATATTTGCAGAACATCGGCGTCGGTGCGTCGATGAGCCTGTCCATCGTGCTGGAAGGGCGCCTGTGGGGCATGCTGGCCTGCCACCACCGCACGCCGCGCCAGGTGCCTTACGTCACGCGGGCCGCGTGCGACGTGCTGGCCGACTTGCTGGCCGCGCATGTGCAGGCCCAACTGACGGCCGAGCAGTTGGCCGAAGAGCGCATGCACGAGCGGCTGCGCGCGCGCCTGCTCAACCAGGTGCAATACGCCGTGCAACCCGCTCAGGTGCTGATGGCCGAAGCGGCCGAGATCGCCCGCGTGTTCGACGCCGACGCAGTGCTGGCCACCAACCACGCCGGCCTGCACTGCCACGGCGATGTGCCGGTGGCGCTGCGCGCGCAACTGCTGCGCTGGCTGATGGCGCAAGAGCTGGCCGGCGAGCCCGTGCTGGTGACCTCCTCGCTGTCCGAGCTGGCGCCGGAATTGCGCGAACACCTGGACGGCTGGGCCGGCTTGCTGGCCATCAGCTACCAGCCGCGCGCGCAGGCGGCATTGGTGCTGCTGCGCTGCGAACAGACCGAAACCATCGACTGGGGCCACGACCCGGCCAAGGCCACGGTGGTCGGCCCGCTGGGGCCCCGGTTGACGCCGCCCGGCTCGTTCCAGCTGTGGCGCGAAACCGTGCAGGGCCGCGCCGAGCCCTGGACCGCCACGCAGGTCGCCGCCATGGGCCAGTTGCGCGCCGACCTGAGCCGCATCGTGGTCACGCGCGCGGCCGAGCTGGAGC
Source organism: Ottowia sp. (assembly GCA_018060485.1). GTDB lineage: Bacteria > Pseudomonadota > Gammaproteobacteria > Burkholderiales > Burkholderiaceae_C > Ottowia. The sequence continues at coordinate 5,465 of JAGOVZ010000034.1, forward strand.
GCCAGCGCGCCGCCGTGGCCTCGGTGCTGGACAGCCATGGCCGCGATGGCCGCATGCCGGAGGACGCCGGCCGCATCGAGCGGCTGCTGCGCCAGGGCCTGGAGCTTGGCCTGCTGCGCCAGGGCCGCATGGCGCTGGCCCGCGAGCCGCTCGACGTGGCGGCCCTGGTCGCCGAGCGGCTGGAGGCGGCGCAGCGCCGCCACGGCGGTATTGCCGCGTTTCTGGAGCGGCCGGGCAAGGCGCCGCAATTCACCGCGGTGCCGGTGCAGGGCGACCCGGCGCGGCTGGCGCAGTTGCTCGACAACCTGCTCGACAACGCCGCGCAGCACGGCGCCGTGGGCGAGGCGCTGGTGATCCGCGTTGAAACACAGGACGCGTTTGCCGTCATTGAGGTCAGCAACATCAGCCCGCCCATCGATCCGCAACTGGTGGCGAGGCTGTTCAACCCGCTGGTGTCGGCTGCCGCCGGCGATGCCAGCGCGTGGCTGGGCTATGGGCTGTACGTGTGCCAGGCCATTGCGGTGGCGCATGGGGGCGATCTGGCCTACACCTACGAAGACCCGTTCGTGACCATGACGACGCGGCTGCCGCTGGTGTTGCCCTGATGACCGCGCTC
>JAGOVZ010000034.1:6180-17768 GCA_018060485.1 Ottowia sp.
GCGCTCGTCAGAGCGCAGTCATCGTTTGACACAATCGGCCCACTGGCTCCACTGCGGCGCCGCTGATTCAACCCCATGACATCCCTGACCCTGTTTCTGCCCTGCGCCGGTGGCGTGGAAGACTTTCTGGCCGACGAAGTGCACGGCCTGACGGGCCTCGCGGGCGACGATTTGCTCACCGTGCGCGGCGGCGTGCGTGTGCGCGCCGGCTGGGCCGAGGCGATGCGGCTGAACCTGCACAGCCGGCTGGCGCAGCGCGTGCTGATCGAGCTGGCGCACGGCGCCTACCGTGACGAGCACGACCTGTACGCGCTGGCCGCCGGCGTGGCGTGGGAAGACTGGTTCACGCCGCGCCAGACCTTCCGCGTCGATGTCACCGCGCAGTCCAGCCCGCTCAAAAGCCTGAACTTCGCCACCCTGCGCATCAAGGACGCGGTGGCCGACCGCTTTCGCGAACGCGCCGGCGGCGTGCGCCCCAGCATCGACACCCACGCGCCTGGCGTGCGCGTGCAGGCGCACCTGGGCCCGGCCGAGGCCACGCTGTACATCGACACCAGCGGCGAGCCGCTGTTCAAGCGCGGCTGGCGGCAGGACAAGGGCGACGCGCCGCTGAAGGAAACGCTGGCCGCCGCCATGCTGGCCGCCAGCGGCTGGTGGCAGCCGGCCGAGCGGCGCGTCAGCGATCAGCCGCTGTACGACCCCTGCTGCGGCAGCGGCACCATCGTCATCGAGGCGGCGCAGTTGCGGCTGGGACTGCCGGCCGGCGGGCTGCGCCGCTTTGCCTTCGAGCGGCTCAAGCCCTTCGATGCCGTGCAGTGGAATACTATAAAAAAAGAAGCTGCTCGCGCTGATCAGACAAGCGCTGGCGGCCAAAATGATTCAAGAACGCCGGTGCAGGTGTTCGGCAGCGACGTCGCGCACCGCATGGTCGATTTCGCGCAGCGCAACGCCGAACGGGCCGGCGTGGCCCACGCCGTGCAGTTGCGCGGCGGCGACGCGCTGCAGCGCCTGCCGCCCAGCGCGCAACCCGGCGTGCTGCTGATGAACCCGCCTTATGGCGAGCGCATTGCCGCCGCTGGCGTGGCCGGCGTGCGTGCCGCCGGCGGGCGCGAGGCCTTCCAGAGCAGCGCGCCGGCGGCAGACGAGTTCAACGCCGGCGACGAATTCTTCGCCCGCCTGGCCGCGCACTGGAAGGGCCATTACGCCGGTTGGACGGCGTGGCTGCTCACGCCCGATTTGAAGCTGCCCGGCCGCCTGCGCCTGAAAGAATCGCGCCGCGTGCCGTTGTGGAACGGGCCGATCGAGTGCCGCCTGTTCCGGTTCGATCTGACGGCGCGGCAGAGCGTCGATTCAGCGTCAAAAGCACCGCCAGCGCTGGATGGACAAGCGCCACCAGCTCCCGATTGAATAGCGATCCACAGCGAGTGAACAACCCGGAAGCGGCGCCGGGCGCCGTCGTCATCGACACCAACATCGCGCTGGACCTACTGGTGTTTGCCGACCCCGCCGTGCAGGCGCTGCACACCGCCTTGCGTGCCGGCACGCTGCGCTGGCTGGCGACTGCGCGCATGCGGGCCGAGCTGGCGCGCGTGCTGGGCTACCCGCGCATCGCGCCGCGCCTGGCGGTCGCTGGGTTACCTGCCGTCGCGGTGCTGACCGCCTTTGACGCGTTGACGCAGGGCATGCCCGAGCCGCCAAGTTGCGCATCGGCCCGCTGCGCCGACCCCGACGACCAGCCCTTCATCGACCTGGCCGTGACGCACGGCGCGCTGCTGCTCAGCAAGGATGCCGCGGTGCTGGGCCTGACGCGCCGCCTGCGTGCGCAAGGTATCCATGTGATGTCAAAATGGCCGCCAGCGCTTGCTGAATAAGCGCAAGCAGCTATCAAATTAATACTAAAAGGAGACCCACCGCATGAGCGATGCGTTCAAGCTGACCTATTCGACCATGTTCAACCCGCCGCCCGAGTTGCACGCGCGCTTCGACGCCGCGCTGGCCGAGTTCAAGCACAGTGGCATGGGGCGCGATCACCCGCAGTGGATCGACGGAGCTGCGGCGGAGGGCGGCGAACGCTTCGAGGTGCGCTCGCCCATCGATCAGGATTGGCTCATCGGCCGCTTCGTGCAAGGCAGCGCCGACGATGTGGACCGCGCCGTGCAGGCCGCGCGCGCCGCTTATCCGGCGTGGGCCGCCACGCCGTGGCGCGAGCGCGTGGCGCTGCTGCGGCGCGCCGCGCGGCTGATCGAAGAGCGCGTGTACGCCATCAGCGCCGCCGTGGCGGTGGAAGTGGGCAAGAACCGCATGGAGGCGATTGGCGAGGTGCAGGAGACGGCCGACCTGATCGACTGGTACGCCGACCGCATGGAAGAAGCCGACGGCTTCGACCGCCCGCTGGCGGACGACCCGTTGCCGAACTTCAAGAGCCACAACCGCAGCGTGCTGCGGCCGTACGGCGTCTGGGCGGTGATCGCGCCGTTCAACTTTCCCTTCGCGCTGGCCGGCGGGCCGCTCGGGCCGGCGCTGATCGCGGGTAACACGGCGGTGGTCAAGTGCTCGCCGCAGACGTCGCTCTCGGGCTGGCTGCTGCTGGAATGCCTGCGGGATGCGGGCTTGCCGCCGGGCGTGATCAACTTCGTGACGGGCGGCGACACAACGGGCCGCGCGCTGGCACAGCACCCCGATGTGGCGGGCATCACCTTCACCGGCTCGCACGCGGTGGGCATGCAGGTGCTGCGCGCCAGTGCCGCAGGCCGCTACCCCAAGCCCTGCATCACCGAGATGGGCGGCAAGAACGCCACCATCGTCAGCCGACATGGCGACGTGGAGCGCGCGGCGCTGGGCATTTTGCGCTCGGCATTCGGGCTGTCGGGGCAGAAGTGCTCGGCCTGCTCGCGCGTGTATGTGGAGCGCCCGCTGGCCGATGCGCTGCGCGAGCGGCTGGTGCAACTGACGCGCGACATCGCGGTGGGCGACCCGACGCAGCAGGCCCACTGGATGGGGCCGGTCATCGACCGCGGCGCCTACGACCGCTATGCGCGGCTGGCCAAGCATTTGCGGCAGGTCGGGCAGATCGACACCGGCGGCGCGTGGCTGACCGAAGGCGATCTCGCGCGCGGCTTTTTCGTCGCGCCCACCGTGGCGCAGGCGCCGCTGGACGACCGCGCGTGGGTCGACGAACACTTCCTGCCCGTGGTGCTGGTGGGCGAGGTCGATTCAGTGGCTGAAGGCATCGCACGCGCCAACGCCAGCGACTACGGGCTGACGGCGGGCTTTTACGGCACGCCGGAGGAAGTGGCGTACTTCCACAATCACATCGAGGCCGGTGTGACCTACGCCAACCGCCCGCAAGGCGCCACCACGGGCGCGTGGCCGGGTTTTCAACCCTTTGGCGGCTGGAAGGGCAGCGGCAGCACGGGCAAGGCGATCGGCTCCTTTCACTACCTTCAGCAGTACCTGCGCGAGCAGTCGCGCACGGTGGTGGAATGAATGGTGCTACAACTGTCGTAGCTGCTCGCGCTTGTTGGACGAGCGCCAGCGCCTGATTTGATTCAAGAAAACAAAACGCGGGCCGTGGCCCGCGTTGTCTGGTCGGGGAATGCGCCCACTCAGAGCGACTTCTTCAGCAGGTGCCCGATCTCGCCCACGATGCCGCGGCGGAACAGAAGCACGCAGACGACGAAGATCACGCCCTGCACCACCGTCACCCAGGCGCCCAGTTGTGCCAGATAGTTCTGCATGGTGACAATCACCGCCGCCCCAACGACCGGGCCGAAGATGGTGCCCAGCCCGCCCACGAGCGTCATCAGCACCACCTCGCCCGACATGCTCCAGTGCACGTCGGTCAGTGAAGCCAGTTGGAACACGATGGCCTTGGTGGCGCCCGCCAGGCCCGCCAGCGCGGCCGACAGCACGAAGGCGCGGTGCTTGAACTTGTCGGCGTCGTAGCCGAGCGAAATGGCGCGCGGCTCGTTCTCGCGGATCGCCTTCAGCACCTGGCCGAAGGGCGAGTGCACGATGCGGTAGATCAGCAGGAAGCCGCCCAGGAAGATGGCCAGCACGAAGGCGTACATGGCGTTCACGTTCGACAGGTCGATCAGCCCGAACAGCTTGCCGCGCGGCACCGCCTGAATGCCATCCTCGCCGCCGGTGAAGGGCGCCTGCAGGGCGAGGAAGAACACCATCTGCGCCAGCGCCAGCGTGATCATGGCGAAGTAGATGCCCTGGCGGCGAATGGCCAGCTTGCCGGTGAGCCAGCCCAGCGCCGCGGCGCACAGCGTGGCGAACAGCACGGCCAGCTCGGGCGTGAAGCCCCACACCTTGGCGGCATGCGCCGCCGCATAGCCGGCGCCGCCCAGGAACATGGCGTGGCCGAACGACAGCAGGCCGCCAAAGCCCAGCAGCAGGTTGAAGGCGCACGCAAACAGCGCGAAGCACATCACCTTCATCATGAACACGGGGTACACGCCGACCAGCGGCGCGCCGATGAACACCGCCGCCATGATGATGAAGGCGACGCGGTGCGTGCGCTCGTCGCTGGCGGTGTCGGCCGGCTTGGGGGTGGAGGTAATGGGGGTCGATGCGGTGGCCATGGCTTACTTCTGTGTGCCAAACAAGCCGGCCGGACGGATCAGCAGCACGATGGTCATGATGATGAAGATGACGGTCGTCGAGGCCTCGGGGTAGAACACCTTGGTCAGGCCCTCGATCAGGCCCAGCCCGAAGCCGGTGACGATGGCGCCCATGATGGAGCCCATGCCGCCGATCACGACCACGGCGAACACGACGATGATGAGATCGGCCCCCATCTGCGGGCTGACCTGGTAAATGGGGGCCGCCATGACGCCGGCCAGCGCCGCCAGCGCGACGCCAAAGCCGTAGGTCAGCGTGATCATGCGCGGCACGTTGATGCCGAAAGCCTGCACCATCTGCGGGTTCTCGGTGGCCGCGCGCAGATAGCCGCCCAATTTGGTGCGCTCGATGACGAACCAAGTCGCCAGGCAGATGATGAGCGAGGCGATGATGACCCAGCCGCGGTAGATCGGCAGGAACATGAAGCCCAGGTTGATGCCGCCTTGCAACTGCTCCGGCATGGCGTAGGGCAGGCCGGTGGAGCCGAATTCGTTGCGGAAGAAGCCCTGGATGATGAGGGCCAGGCCGAAGGTCAGCAGCAGACCATACAGGTGATCCAGCTTGTACAGGCGCGCCAGCATGGTGCGCTCGATGATCACGCCGGTGGCACCGACCACCAGCGGCACGATGAGCAGCGCCCACCAGTAGCCCAGGCCCAGCTTGTTCAGCAGCAGATAGGCCCCGAAGGCGCCCAGCATGTACTGGGCGCCATGGGCGAAGTTGATGATGTTGAGCAGGCCGAAGATGACGGCCAGCCCCAGCGACAGCAGGGCGTAGAACGAGCCATTGATCAGGCCGATGAGCAACTGGCCCATCATGGCCTGGATCGGGATGCCAAAGATTTCCATGTTTCGTTCGTCAGCCGTGCGGTCGCGTGTCTTTCAAGCCGAGCTTACTTCTTGGCCACCAGCGGGCAGTTGCCCTGGTCGATCGGGCGGAACGCCTTGTCGGCCGGGATGGTCTGCAACACCTTGTAGTAGTCGTAGGGGCCCTTGGATTCGCTCGGCTTCTTGACCTCGAACAGGTGCACTGGGTGGATCTTGCGACCGTCGGCGCGCACCTGGCCCTTGCCGAAGAGGGGATCGTCGGTCGGCAGTTCCTTCATCTTGGCGACGATTTTGGCGCCGTCGTCCGTCTTGGCGGCATCGACCGCCTTCAGGTAGTGCAGCGCGCCTGCGTAGACACCAGCGTGGTCCGACGAAGGGTACTTGCCGCCGTTGGCCGCCGCGAAGCGCTTGGACCAGGCACGGGTCTGATCGTTCAGGTCCCAGTAGAAGGCTTCGGTGATCTGCAGACCCTGCGCCACGTTCAGGCCCAGCCCATGCACGTCGGGCAGGAACACCAGCAGGCCGGCCAGCTTCTGGCCGCCCTTGGTGATGCCAAACTCGGATGCCTGCTTGATCGAGTTGATGGTGTCGCCGCCGGCGTTGGCGAGGCCGACGATCTTGGCCTTGGACGACTGCGCCTGCAGCAGGAAGGACGAGAAGTCCTGCGTCGCCAGCGGCACGCGGACGCTGCCCAGCACCTTGCCGCCCGAAGCCTTGACCACTTCTGACGTGTCGCGCTCCAGCGCGTGGCCGAAGGCGTAGTCGGCGGTCAGGAAGAACCAAGTGTCACCACCGCTCTTGACCACGGCGCTGCCGGTGCCGTTGGCCAGCATCCAGGTGTCGTACAGCCAGTGCACGGTATTGGGCGAGCAGTCCTTGCCGGTCAGGTCGGACGTGGCAGAGCCGGTGTTGATGTAGGCCTTGCCCTTTTCCTTGGTGACCTGGTTGATCGCCAGGCCGACCGAGGAGGTGGGCACGTCGATGATCATGTCGACGCCGTCGGTGTCGTACCACTTGCGGGCCACGCTGGAGCCGACGTCAGGCTTGTTCTGGTGATCGGCCGAAACGACCTCGACCTTGAGCTGGGACTTGCTGGCCTTCAGGTAATCGTCCACCGCCATCTTTGCGGCCACGACCGAGCCCGGCCCGCCGATGTCGGCGTACAGGCCCGACATGTCGCTGAGCACACCGATTTTCACCACATTGCCCGAAATCTGGGCCTGCGCCATGCCGGCGCCTGCCAGGCCCAGGCCGGCGATCAGCGTGCTGAGCAGTTTGCGTTTCATCATTACTTCTCCTTTGAAGATGGACTGGCAAAAAAGACTACGGACAGGGAAACCAAAAACAGTCAAACGCCCAGGTACTCGCGCAACATTTCCATGTTGCCCTGCAGCTCGGCGGCGGAAAACTCACGCACGATCAGGCCGCGCTCCATGATGTAGAAGCGATCGGCCAGCGGCGCCGCAAAGCGGAAGTTCTGCTCGACCATCAGCACCGTGAAGCCGCGTGCGCGCAACTCGCGGATCATGCGCGCCAGCGCCTGCACGATGACCGGCGCCAGTCCTTCGGAGATTTCGTCCAGCAGCAACGTCTTGGCGCCGGTGCGCAGGATGCGCGCCACCGCCAGCATCTGCTGCTCGCCGCCCGAGAGGCGCCCGCCGGGGCTGTTCTTGCGCGACAGCAGGTTGGGGAACATCTCGTAGATCTCGTCCACGCTCATGCCGCCGTCGGCCACCTTGGGCGGCAGCATCAGGTTTTCCTGGCAGCTGAGCGAGGTCATGATGGCGCGCTCTTCCGGGCAGTAGCCCAGCCCCAGGCGCGCGATCTGGTGCGGCGCCATGCGCACGGTTTCAACGCCATTGATCTGGATCGAGCCGGTGCGCTTGCCGACCAGGCCCATGATCGCGCGCAGCGTGGTGGTGCGGCCGGCGCCATTGCGGCCCAGCAGGGTGACGACTTCGCCCGGCATGACGTCGATGCTGACGCCGTGCATGATGTGCGACTCGCCGTACCACGAGTGCACGTCCTTCAGGCGGATGGCGGGGGTGTTGGATGTGCTCATGCGCTGCAACTCAGTGGGCACCGACCAGCTCTTCGTCGGCGCTGCCCATGTAGGCTTCCAGCACCTGCGGGTTGCGCGAGACTTCGGCGTACGGGCCTTCGGCAATCACCTGGCCGAACTGCAGCACCGTGATCTGGTCGGCAACGTTGCCGACCACGCCCATGTTGTGCTCGACCATCAGCACGGTGCGGTTGGCCGCCACCTTCTTGATCAGTTGCGTGACCAGGTCGACGTCTTCCGAGCCCATGCCTTGCGTCGGCTCGTCCAGCAGCATCAGCTTGGGGTCCATCGCCAGCGTGGTGGCGATCTCGAGCGCGCGCTTGCGGCCGTAGGGCAGCTCCATCGCCTTCAGGTGCGCGTAGTCGGCCAGGCCGACAAAGCCGAGCAGCTCCATGCAGCGCTCGTTCAGCTGGTTCAGCGTGCGCTCGGACTTCCAGAAGCTGAAGGCGGTGCCCAGCGTTTGCTGCAGCGCCACGCGCACGTTCTGCAGCACGCTCATGTTGGGGAAGGTGGACGAAATCTGGAACGAGCGCACCACGCCACGGCGCGCAATGTCGGCCGGCTTGTCGCGCGTGATGTCGTGGCCGTCGAACAGGATTTGCCCGCGCGTCGGCTCGAGAAACTTGGTCAGCAGGTTGAAGCAGGTGGTCTTGCCGGCGCCGTTGGGGCCGATCAGCGCGTGGATGGTGCCGCGACGCACCTTGAGGTTGACGTCGTTGACGGCCACGAAGCCTTTGAACTCTTTGACGAGTCCCCGCGTTTCCAAAATGATGTCCGAACTCATGCGGGCCCGTCGCGCCTTGAAGACAGTGAAAAACGGGCGGATTATGCGTGACGCATCGCAGCAAGCCGATAGGGGTTTTTACCCGGCGAAACCATGCGCGGCGTCAATGAACACGCACCATTTCCGGGCTTGCGGGTCACATCGTCCCCGTGTTGAAGCTTATTAACACTTTAGGCCTCTGGTGCTTGAAGGGCAAGCGCGAGCAGCTATCAAATCAATAGTTTTGACCTTCAGGGCGCAACCGGCGGCGGCGCCGGTTGGGCGCGCTCATTGGCATCCGAACCGTGCCAGGTCGGCGGCACGTCGGTGGGCGAGGCCGGCGCGACGTTGGGCGCCGGCGCCTGCTCGGGCACGACGCGCGATTCGGGCCCCGGTTCGGGCGCCTGGCGCGGGCGCAACTGGCGCGCCACTTCCTGTGCCGACGCTGGCGCATTGCTCTTGCGCGTGGCCGAGGCGTGGCGCAAATCGGGCGGCGCCTCATCGGGCGCCGGCTCGCGCGGTGCAAGGCTGTGCGCGTGAAGTATTACGCCTGTGATCTCAACGACGCGCAGACGGTCGTGTCGAACTGCGCTGCGACCGACACGGGCACCTACGCGATCAGCACCATCAATGGCGCTCGCGTGATGCAGTTCGCCGGGCATGTTGTCACCTCGATGAATCACACCCGAGGCTACGCCGAGGTCGACTGGGGCGGCGCGAATGGCAAGTGGATCTATGTCTATCGGCAGCTCAAACCGGCGCAGAACTACCGACTGGGCTCCTCCAACCGCCTGAACGCCGCTGCCTGGGCGGCCATGAAGACGCAGGTTACGGGGCCGCAGGCAACGACATCACGGTCTACTTCTCTGGCCGTTCCGACAAGGGCACTTGGCGCGCGGAGGATGGTCGCATCTGCTGCGAATTCACGACCATCCCCTCTGCCTGCAACGACGTGCGGCTGCTCGGCAACGACATCTACCTGAAGCGCAGCAACGGGCAGGTGACGCAGCTGCTGCCCAGGTAGACAGCTTCAGTCGGCAACTGCCCTGACGCGCGCCAGCAGCCCCGCAAGAGCATGCTGCGCGCTTTGGGTCCGAACGCTGGCGCGGTCGCCCGCGAACAGCTGGCGTTCGGTGCTGCACTGGCCGCCCACGCACCAGCCGAACCACACCGTGCCGACCGGCTTGTCTTCGCTCCCTCCGGTTGGTCCGGCAACGCCGGTGACGGCAAGGCTGACGTGGGCGGCCGAGTGCGCCACGGCGCCTGCGGCCATGGCGCGCGCCACGGGCTCGCTGACGGCGCCGTGCTGCTCGATCAGCGCAGGCGGCACGCCCAGCAACTCGGTCTTGGCGGCGTTGCTGTAGGTGACGAAGCCGCGCTCGAACCAGTCGGACGAGCCGGCCAGGTCGGTGCAGGCGGCGGCGATCAGGCCGCCAGTGCAGCTTTCGGCGGTGGCCAGCAGCCAGCCGCGCTGACGCAGCGCATCGGCGATGTTTTGAATGATTTCGGCTTGTGGCGCTTGTCCATCAAGCGCCAGCAGCTCTTTTTTTTGAAGCATGCGGTTCACCATGCGCGCCACAGCGCCATCACCAGCAGCGTGCAGAAAGCAGCCACCAGGTCGTCAAGCAGGATGCCGAAGCCGCCGCGCCAGCCGTGCGCGCCGTGCAGCAGCCGGTCGGCCCAGCCCACCGGGCCGGGCTTGACGGCGTCGAAGAAGCGGAACAGCGCAAAGGCCACCAACTGCGTCCAAAAACCCGCCGGCGTGACCAGCCACAACACGATCCAGAAGGCGATCACTTCATCGACCACGATGGCGCCGGGGTCGGCGCTTTGCAGGTGGCGCGCGGTGACGGTGGCGGCCCACCAGCCGGCCAGCAGCGTGAGCGCGATGACGGCGCCCTGCGCGGCCGGCGCCAGCGGGGCCAGCAGCAGCGCCCACACCAGCCAGGCCCACAGCGTGCCAACGGTGCCGGCAGCCGCCGGCGACAGGCCGGCGCCAAAGGCCAGCGCGATCCAGTGCGCCGGGTGGCCGCGCATGAAGGCGGCGGTGGGTCGCACCGCGCCAGCGGGTGGCGGACCGTCGCCGCCGGCAATGGATTCCAGTTCGACGGGCCGCGATCCGCCATCACGCCTGATGTCGCGGGCGGCGCCCAGCGGCCGCGCCTGCACGTCGGTCACGTCGTCTTGCGCGTGGCCTGCCAGGCTCACTGCCTTTCGCGCAGCCGCGCGTCCTTCGGCCAGGTGATCACGTGCTCGGCAGAAAAGCGCTGCATGGCGCCGGCGGCGAGCGGCTGCTCCCACATCACGCTGCCGGGCTGTTCGTTCCAGGCCTTGGTCTGCGGCTCGGGCTGATAGCGCGATTCGACGCGCACGTCCTCGTGCTCGGCCACCGGGGCGGCGTCCAGCAGTTGCAGCGTGACGGCCTCGCGGTGGCGGTTTTCTGCCGTGTAGAGGCGGTTCACGCGGCGCTCGTTGCGGCTGCCGATGAAGCCGCCAGTGCCTTCTTTTTGCGCCGGCTGCTCCATGCGCACCGTCACCAGTTCGTCGCGGCCAAAGGCCAAACCATTGCGCGCCAGTTGCGCGGTGTCGAAGCGGCCATTGCCGACGTAGGCGCCGTCGCGGTACAGGTTGATCGGGCCGGCCGGCCACACGCCGGGCGGCGGGGCGATGGCGGCGATCAGGTAAGCGCTGGCGTCCAGCGCCGGCGTGGCGCGCACCAGCAGGCGCGCGTCCAGCGTTTGCTCACCAAGGGACAGCGTGATGCGCTGGCCGCTGGAGGGCACGCTGATCTTCTGCGGCACGGCAAATTCAGTGGCAAAGCTGCCTTGGAACACGCTGACATCGAAGCTGGGCATGGCTTCGGCGGACTCGGCCGTGGTGGCGCGCATGCGCGCCACCGGTGCCGGCGCGGGCATGGGCGCGCCGGCCATCGCGGCAACCGGGGCCTGCGGCGGTGGCGGCGGCTCGATGCCGATGCGCCACGGCCTTGGCAGCGGCCCTTGCGTGGCGGCGCCGGGCTGGCCGGTGGAGAGGGTGAGCTGCACGCCGTCCCAATCCTCGCCGGTGTTTTGCGCCACCAGCGCCTGGCGCTCCAACCGCACTTTCTTGCTCGCGCTGTCGAGCGTGGCGCGGTAGCTGGGCTGCCAGCCGGGGCCGCGCACCTGATAGCTCAAACGCAGCTCGCCGCCCTGCGGCGCGGCCAGCGTGACCTGCACCGTGCTGACCAGCGCCTTTTGCGTGCCGGCGCGGTCGCGCTCGGCCACCAGCGGCTTCAGCTCGGCTTCCAGCGCCTCTTGCTGGCGCTTGA
>JAGOVZ010000035.1 GCA_018060485.1 Ottowia sp.
AACTGGCGCGCCACCTGGTCGATCCACCAGAAGCCCGCGTTGTGGCGCGTGGCCGCGTACTCGGGGCCCGGGTTGCCCAGGCCGACAAACAGCTTGATCATGACGGGGGATTATCGGCAAGTCGGAAAGAAAAAAGGCCCGCGCGAGGCGGGCCCTGGTGGATCGTGCAGCGCCGGTCAGCGCGCGCGCATCACTTCTTGTCGGCGTCGGCAGCCGGGGCGGCCGCGGCGTCGGCGGCGGGCGCTTCGGGCTCTTCAGCAGCCGGCATCACCACCGACACCAGCACCGTGTCTTCAGCCGTGTGGCCGTGCAGCACGGGCTCCACGCCCTTGGGCAGTGCGATGTCCTTGAGCGTCAGCGTGGCGCCTTTTTCGAGCTTGGACAGGTCGATGTTGATGGCTTCCGGCAGATCGGCCGGCAGGCACGACACCTCGAGTTCGTTCAGGATGTGGTTGACCAGCGCCTTGTCGATCTTGACCGCATTCGATTCCTCTTGGCCGCTGTAGTGCAGCGGAATCTTCATGTGAATCTTCTGCTTGGCCGACACGCGCTGGAAGTCGATGTGCAGGATTTGCTGCTTGAAGGGGTGGATCTGCAGATCGCGCAGCAGCACTTTGGCGGTCTTGCCGGCAAGCTCCATGTCGAGCACGGTCGAGTGGAAGGCTTCTTTCTTGATGGCTTGCCACAGGGCGTTGTGGTCCAGCTCGATGAGCTGCGGCTCACCCTCACCACCGTAGACAATGCCCGGCACCTTGCCGGCATTGCGCAGACGGCGGCTCGCACCCGTACCCTGCTTGGCGCGCTCAAAAGCGACGAATTTCATATCAATACTCCTTGGCGGGCCGACCGCGACCAGTGCGACCCGGGTTGAAAAAGACCGCGCAGCCGGATGGCCGCGCAGCCTGCGTGTTCCGCCCTAGAACAGGTTTTCCTGCTCCTGGAACAGACTCATCACCGAGTCGCCGCGCGCGATGCGCTGGATCGTTTGCGCGATCAGCGGCGCCACCGACAACTGGCGAATCTTGGTGCATTGCGCCGCCGCGTCGGACAGCGGAATGGTGTTGGTGACCACCACCTCATCCAGCGCCGTGCCCTGTGCAATGCGCTCGATGGCCGGGCCGCTGAAGATGGGGTGTGTGCAATAGGCGTAGACCTTCTTGGCGCCGCGCTCTTTCAGCACCTCGGCGGCTTTGACCAGCGTGCCGGCGGTGTCGATCATGTCGTCCATGATCACGCAGTTGCGGCCTTCGATGTCTCCGATGACGTGCATCACCTCGCTCACGTTGGCCTTGGGCCGGCGCTTGTCGATGATGGCCAGGTCGCAACCCAGTTGCTTGGCCAGCGCGCGCGCGCGCACCACGCCGCCGACGTCCGGGCTGACCACCAGCAGGTCGTCGTAGTTTTTCTGGCGCAGATCGCCCAGCAGCACCGGCGAGGCGTAGATATTGTCGACCGGAATGTCGAAAAAGCCCTGAATCTGGTCGGCGTGCAAATCCATGGTCAACACGCTGGCCACGCCCACGGCCTGCAGCATGTTGGCCACCACCTTGGCGCTGATCGGCACGCGGGTGGAGCGTGGGCGGCGGTCTTGCCGCGCATAGCCAAAGTAGGGAATGACGGCGCTGATGCGTTCGGCCGACGAGCGCTTGAGCGCATCGACCATGATCAGCAGTTCCATCAGGTTCTCGTTGGTCGGCGCGCAGGTGGACTGCACCACGAACACGTCGCGCGCGCGCACGTTCTGCTTGATCTCGACCGTGACCTCGCCATCGGAAAAGCGGCCCACGTCGGCGGCGCCCAGGCTGATGTTGAGGTGACTGGCGATTTCCGCCGCCAACGCGGGGTTGGCATTGCCGGTGAACACCAGAAAGTCAGAAGAATGGGACGGCTGCATGCGCTTTCCGGCGGGTCACTGAAGTGCGGCTCAGTGCCAGGCGCAGCGCACCCGGCGAAATGGTTTGGCAGGGGAGGAAGGACTCGAACCCTCGCATGCCGGAATCAAAATCCGGTGCCTTGACCAACTTGGCGACTCCCCTACACCGGTGATGGGCCTGAACTGCGGGCCAGCCACCTTCAATCGTCGCGTGGAACCCAGCCGACCAACGGATGGTGTTCCAGATTGCTGCACAAGCGTACTTGCCAGTCGGCCGGTGCCTTGAGCGCGGTGGCCAAAGTGGACACTTGCGCTTGCGGCACCTGCGCGAAAACCGCGCTGCCCGATCCGGTCATTCTGCCGTGAAGGCCCCGTTGTGTTAACCACTGGAGCGCCTCACTCACCTGCGGGCAAAGCCGCTCGGCAACCGGTTGCAGGTCGTTGTGGCCAAAGCCGTACGGGTCTGCAGCAAAGCCGGCAATTGTAGCAGGCTCGGTATCGCGCTTCAGGTCAGGGGCGCCAAAAATTGCGCCAGTATCGAGCCCTTGCGGCGGTTTTACGACAAGAAACCTGGCTGGCGGCAGCGCCAAGGGGCCAATCTGCTCGCCGATGCCCTCGACCCAGCCATGGCCGCGGTGGATGAAAAACGGCACGTCGGCGCCAAGCGTCAGGCCGATGCCGGCCAACTGCGTTTGCGTGAGATTCAGCGCCCACAGTCGGTTGAGCGCGATCAGCGTGGTCGCCGCGTCGGACGAGCCGCCGCCCATGCCGGCCTGCGCCGGGATGCGCTTGTGCACACGGATGTGCGCCCCCAGCGTGCAGCCCGTGGCCTGCTGCAGCGCGCGTGCGGCCCGCAGCGTCAGGTCGTCGGGGGGCAGCGGCGGCCCCAGGTCTTCGCGCGTGACGAGGCGGTCCGCGCTCGATTCGAAATGCAGGGTGTCGCACCAGTCGATCAGCATGAAGGCCGACTGCAGAAGGTGATAACCGTCGGCGCGCCGGCCGGTGATGTGCAGAAACAGATTGAGCTTGGCCGGCGCCGGCACGTCGTACAGCGAGCGCATCGCGGGCGTCAGCGGTCGAGAATGACGCGCAATTCGGCCGTCGGCAGCGGCATCAGGCGGCGGGCGTTCAGGCGCCCGTTGGCCAGCTGGCTCAGATCGGGCTGCCAGCCGGGCACGGATTGCGCTTCGCCGCGCAGCCAGCCGAACAGCGCGCGCACCGGCAGCGGCGTGCCGGTGGCTTCCTGCGCCAGCGTGTCGATCGAGTCGTAGCGGCGCGCCTGATCGCCCTGGCGCAACCACGCTTCGCCGGGCTGCCACTGCATGACGGCCAGCGTGCTGCCGATGGGCGAGGTCAGTGTCAGCTCGCCCGCCTGCGGGTTGCCGCGCAAATCGAAACTGGCGGAAAAGGACTGCGGCGGCTCTGATTCGAGCGTCAGCCCAAGGCGGCCGCTCCACTGACTGGTTTCTGGGTCAAATGTGCCTCTGGCGCCCGTCTGGCTTGCGCAACCAGCTATCAAAAAAATAGTGATCGCCAAGATGGCCAGCAGCGCACGGCGCGCGCCCAGTCCGCATGTCCCGATCACCGCACGATTCAAGGCGTCACCCCGAAGCGCTCGAGCGTTTTCAGCAGCGTCTCGTTGCGCGGGTCCAGGCGCAGACCGTCGCGCCACAGGCGTCGCGCGGCGTCGCGCTCGCCCTGCGTCCACATCACCTCGCCCAAATGGGCGGCGATCTCGGCGTCGGGGCGCTTCTTGTACGCGGCGTCCAGCAGCTTGCGCGCCTCGCGCACGTTGCCTTGCCGAAAGTGCACCCAGGCCAGGCTGTCCTGGATGTAGGCGTCGTCGGGCGACAGTTGCACGGCCTTTTCGATCAGCGTGCGGGCTTCGTCGAGACGCAAATTTCGATCCGCAAACGAATAGCCGAGCGCGTTGTAGGCGTGGGCAGCATCCGGCTTGAGCTCGATCACGCGGCGCAACAGGCGCTCCATAGTGTCGAGCTGGTTGGCGCGTTCGGCGGCCATGGCGGCGTCGTACAGCAGACCGTCGTCGTCGGGCGTTTTCTCGATTTCGGCGCTCAGCAACTGGTAAGCCAGCGCGGCCTGCTGGTTGTCGCGCAGCAGTTGCGCTTCGGCCAGCAGTTTCAGGCGCGCGTCGTCGGCGCTGCGTTCGGGCACGCGGCGAATCGCCTCGCGCGCCTCGGCCAGCTTGCCCTGGCGCGCCAGAATCTGCGCGCGGCGCGTTTGCACGGTCAGCGCTTGCTCGGGCGAATCGACGGCGGCAAGCAGTTGCTCGGCCGCCGCGTAGTCGCCGCGCCGCTCGGCAATGCGCGCCAGCATCATGCGGGCGTGGTCGGGGCCTTCAGAGCGCTCGGGTGCGGCCTCCGGGGCGGCGCTGTCCAGCAGCTTCAGGTAGTGCCGCAGATCTGCCTCGGCCTGCGCGTCCTTGTTTTCATCGGCCAACAGCGCGCCGCGCACCAGCCAGCTTTCGGGCCGCTCGGGCGCGCGGCGAATCAGGGTGTCAAGCTGGGCGTGGGCTTCCGTCTGCCGCCCTTGCTCGATCAGCGCGCGCGCGTAGCCGATGTGCACCTCGGGGCGGGCATCGGCGCGCGTCAGGTAGCGCTTGATCAGCGGCTCGGCCTTGGTTTCGCCGCCGCCCATCAGTTGCAGCGCCAGCAGGGCCGGCCATTCAGATTGCGCGCCGGCGTTTTGCCCCAGCGTGGCGGCCGCCAGCGCGCCCGCCTTGTCTCCAGCCTGCAGGCGCATGCGCCCGATGCTGGTCCAAGCGGCGGGCGCCAGCGCCGGCTGCTTGATGGCGTCCGACAGCGCGCTTTCGACCACGCGAGCGGCCTCGGCCTTGTCCGGCACGCGCTGGTAAAGCGCGGGCAGCGCGGTGATGAAGGGCACCTTGTCGCTCTCCGGCAGCGTGGCCAGAAAGCGCCGCGCCGGCTCTTCGGTTTCGGCGATGCGGCCCAGAACGATCAGCACCTGCAGCTCGTACTGGCCGGCTTCGGCCGAGTTGGGGACAGCCTGGCGCCAGGCACGGCTGGCTTCCAGCGCGGCGGGGCCAGAACGCGACTGAATCGCCATCTCGGTGGCGCGCTTGAACAGCGATTCGTCGCCCACGCGGCGCGCGGCGTTGAGCACGTAGGCGGTGCCTTTGGGCGCATCGCCGCCCCGAAACAGCAGCTCGCCAATCAGCAGCTCGTACATCAGCCGCGCGGTCATGCGCGAAGGGGCGGCGGGGGCGGAAGCAGCGGCGGCCGGTGCGCTGGCGGCTGGCGTCGGCACGGTCTGCGCGAGCGCGGCGGCCGCCCCGCAAGCCAGCGCCAAGCCGCCCAAGGCGCGGTGAAATTGCATCATCGACTCATAATAATCCATGCCCATTGATGCGTTGTGCCATGCCGGAATTGCCTGAAGTCGAAGTCACCCGACGCAGTTTTGCCGACCGCATTCAGGGCGCGCGCATCGTGGCCGCCGAGCCCGGCTTGCCCTTGCGCTGGCCGCTGGGCCGGGCGCCGGAAGACCTGGTGGGGCAGACGGTGGCGGGCGTCGACCGGCGCGGCAAGTACCTGCTCCTCCGGCTCGACGACGGTGTGCTGCTGGTGCACCTGGGCATGTCGGGCAGCCTGGCCTTTCGGCACGATTTGCCGCCGCCCGGCAAGCACGACCACTTCGACCTCATCACCACCCGCGGCACGCTGCGCCTGCACGACCCACGCCGCTTTGGCGCCGTGGTCTGGTCGCCGGGCCTGGATGCCGATCCGGCGCGCAAGCTGCTGTCCACGCTGGGCGTGGAGCCGCTGGACGGCGCTTTCGATGCCGCCGCCTTCCACGCCGGGCTGCGCCGGCGTCGCGCGCCGATCAAGCAGGTGTTGCTGGCGGGCGACGTGGTGGTGGGCGTGGGCAACATCTACGCGTCCGAGGTGCTGTTCATGGCCGGCATCCGCCCGACCACGCGCGCCGACCGGCTGTCGCGCGCGCGCTCGGACAGGTTGCACGCCGCGGTGCGGCAGGTGCTGGCGCGCGCGGTCGAGCGCGGCGGCAGCACGCTGCGCGACTTTTCCAGCGCGGTGGGCGAAAGCGGGCATTTCCAGCTTGAAGCCGCCGTCTATGGCCGTGCGGGGCAGCCCTGTGTGGTTTGCGCCACGCCGCTCAGGCAAATTCGGCAGGGCCAGCGCTCCACCTTCTTCTGCCCGGTGTGCCAGCGCCCATAAGCACCATTCGGTCACGCCTGCGCCGCCTGGGGCGCTTGCCGGACGGCCGCGCGCCGGGGGTCGCGGTGTAATATGCCGCGAACTCCGGGAGTGGCTCAACGTGGCGGTCGCAGGTTTCAACGAGCAGTTTGACAAGCACGGCGCGTGGCGCCGCGAGGTGGGGCTGCGCCTGAAGGTGCTGACCGACTGGCTGAAAGAGCAGCAATTGCTGGACGATGGCGCCGACGAAAGCGTGCAGCGCCTGATCGAGCAGTTGCGCTCCGACAAGGTCATGGTCGCTTTCGTGGCCGAGTTTTCGCGCGGCAAGTCGGAACTGATCAACGCCGTCTTCTTTGCCGGCTACGGCCGCCGCATCATGCCCGCCAGCGCCGGCCGCACCACCATGTGCCCGACCGAACTGGGCTACGACGCCGACCTGCCGCCCTGCCTGCGCCTGCTGCCGATTGAAACGCGTCTGCAGCCGCAAGCCCTGCTTGAATGGCGCATGGTGCCCGAGCAGTGGACGCGCGTCGACCTCGACGTCAACAACCCCGAGCAGCTGGCCGGCGCGATGGAGAAAGTCTCCGAAGTGCTGCACGTCACGCGCGACGAGGCGCGCGCGCTCGGCTTCTGGCACGACGACCGGCCCGAGGACAACCCGCCCGTCAACGCCGCCGGCGCCGTCGAAGTGCCGCGCTGGCGCCACGCGCTCATCAACATGGCGCACCCGCTGCTGCGCCAGGGCCTGGTCGTGCTCGACACGCCGGGCCTGAACGCCATCGGCGCCGAGCCCGAGCTGACAGTCAACCTGATTCCGCAGGCGCAGGCGGTGGTGTTCATCCTGGGCGCCGACACCGGCGTCACCAAGTCCGACCTGACCATCTGGCGCGAACACCTGGCCACCATGGAAGGCAGCGAGGGCACGCGCTTCGTGGTGCTCAACAAGATCGACACGCTGTGGGACGAACTCAGCACGCCGGCGCAGATCGAGGCGCAGATGCTGCGCCAGTGCGCCGAAACCGCGCAAACGCTGGCGCTGAATGGCGAGCAGGTGCTGGCGCTGTCGGCGCAAAAGGGCTTGCTGGCCAAGGTGCGGGGCGACACGGCCCTGCTGGCGCAAAGCCGTCTGCCGACGTTTGAATCCTTGCTGGGCCAGCAGGTGCTGGGCGCGCGCCAGGCGATGCTGGAAAGCGCCATTCGCACCGGCGTCGGCCGCGTGCAGTCCGACGCCCAGCGCACCATCGGCGTGCGCCGGCGCGAGCTGGCCGAGCAGATGATGGAGCTGAAGGGCCTGCGCGGCAAGAACCACCAGGTGATTCGCCAGATGCGCGTGCGCGTGGAGACGGAAAAGGCCGATTTCGACCGCAGCGCCGCCAGCGTGCTGGCCGTGCGCTCGGTGCACCTGAAGCAGTTGCGCGACGTGTTCAAGCTCCTGGGCAGCACGTCGATCAAGCGCGAGCTGGCGGGCTTGAGCACGGCGCTGCGCGAGCCGGGGCTCAAGCTCGGCATCAAGAAGTCGTACGCCAAGGGCTTCGACAACCTGCGCGGCGTGGTGCGCCAGGTGCAACTGCTGGAAGGCGAAATCCATTCCATGCTTGGCACCTCGTTCCGCCAGCTCAACACCGAATACGGTTTTTCGCTGCAGGCCGCCGACCCGCCCGCCATGGACCGTTTCGAGAAAGACCTGGACGCGGTCGAACGCAGCCACCTGCAGTACCTGGGCGTCGGCAACATGATGCAGCTGGCGCGACCCGAGTTTGCCGAAAAGCTGGTGCGGGCCTTGCTGGCGCGCGTGCGCTCGATCTTCGAGACGGCGCTTGGCGAGATCGAGCTGTGGAACAAGTCCACCTCCGGCCAGCTGGATGCGCAGTTGCGCGAGCGCCGCCGTGCCTACGGCCGCCGCATCGAGGCGATCCAGCGCATTCAGGACGCCGCTGGCGGGCTGGATCTGCGCCTGGGCGAAATCGGTGAGCAGGTAGCGGCGCTGGATGCCGTCACGCAGCGCCTGCAAAGCATGAGCCATGAGCTGCTGGCTGCCCGGGCCGACGCCGGCGCGCGCGCCGAAGCCGCCGAGGCCGTGGCGGTGTGAGCCGCTCCGACGGCGACTTTTCCACCCGCATCATCGCCTGGCAGCAGCGCCACGGGCGGCACGACCTGCCCTGGCAGGGCACGCGCGACCCGTATCGCGTGTGGCTGTCCGAAATCATGCTGCAGCAAACGCAGGTGGCGACGGTGCTGGCTTACTACCCGCGCTTTCTGGCGCGCTTTCCCGACGTCGCCCGTCTGGCTGAAGCCGATGAAGACGAGGTGCTCGGCCTGTGGAGCGGCCTGGGCTACTACTCGCGCGCGCGCAACCTGCACCGCGCGGCGCGCGAGGTCATGGCGCGTTTTGGCGGCGCGTTTCCGGCAACGGCGGCCGAACTCGCCACGCTGCCGGGCATTGGCCGTTCGACGGCGGCGGCCATTGCTGCGTTCTGCTTTGGCGAGCGCGCGGCCATCCTGGACGGCAACGTCAAGCGCGTGCTGACGCGTGCCTTCGGCATCGCCGATGACCTGAGCGAAGCACGCCACGAGCGCGCCCTGTGGCAGCGCGCCGAAGCCCTGCTGCCCACCACCGACCCGGCGCGCCACATGCCGATCTACACGCAGGGCCTGATGGACTTGGGCGCCAGCATCTGCAGCCAGCGGCGGCCGGCCTGCACCGTGTGCCCGCTGGTCGATGTGTGCGTGGCGGCGCGTGCCGGCGAGCCGGAGCGCTACCCAGTCAAGACGCGGCGCACCGCGCGCCGCCAGGCGACGCTGTGGCTGCTGCATGCACAGGCCGGCCAAGGCCGCGTCTGGCTGGTGCAACGGCCGGCCAAGGGCATCTGGGCGCGGCTGTTCTGCCTGCCGCTGTTTGAAAGCGACGAGGCCTTGATGGCCAGCTTGCCGGCGTCGGCGCGGGCCGACGCGGTGCTGTGGCCGGCTTTTCGGCACGTGCTGACGCACCGCGATCTCGACATCCACATCGTCAGCGCGCGGTTGGGGGCGCACGACTTGGCCGATGCCGCCGGGCGCTGGTTTGGTGCCGACGAATGGCCAGCACTGGGGCTGCCGGCGCCGATCCGCAGGTTCTTGCAACAGGCGGCTTGATGCTGCGAATTCAATAGCTGCTTGCGCTTGCTGGGCAAGCGCTGGGGGCTTGAAATGCTAAAAAAACGGCCATCCAACGGCTTTGAACGACCTTGGGCACGCCGCCCAGGCGTTCCACAACGCTCCACAGGCCCGGTTTCAATGCCTTTCAGGCCGCCAGCGCTTGCCCAGCTTGCGCAAGGCGCTTCAATAATCGAAGCAAGGCGGCGCTACAACCCATCCAGCTCGCGGTGCCGCCGCAGTGTCTGCCAGTCCTGGCCGAACTGTGCGGCCAGTTGTTCGACCAGGTAGACCGAGCGGTGCTGCCCGCCGGTGCAGCCAATCGCCACCGTCACGTAGCTGCGGTGGTCGTGCGCCAGCGCGGGCAGCCAGGTGCGCAAGAAGGTGGCGATCTGCTCTTGCATCAGCTGCACGGCCGGCTGGCGCGCCAGGAAGTCGATCACCGGCTGGTCGCGCCCGGTCAGCGGTTTCAACTCGGGCTCGTAATGCGGGTTGGGCAGCATGCGCACGTCGAACACGTAGTCCGCGTCGAGCGTGATGCCGCGCTTGAAGGCGAAGGATTCGAACACCAGCGTCAGGTGCGCGGCCGGCGCGGCGATCAGGTCTTTGACCATGGCCAGCAACTGCGACGGCCGCAAATAGCTGGTGTCGATGACGTGCGAGCGCTCGCGCAAATCGGCCAGCAATTCGCGCTCGCGCCGAATGGTTTGCAGCAGCGCCTGCTGAATGTCGGTCTCGCCCGGCGTCGACAAGGGGTGGCGCCGCCGTGTCTCGGAAAAGCGGCGCACCAGCGTGTGGTCGTTGGCGTCAAGAAAAATCTGCCGCAGCGACAAGCCCTTGTCGCGCAGCCCGTGCAGCAGCAAGGGCAGTTGCGGCAGCGATTCGCCGCTGCGCACGTCCATCGCAATCGCCACCTTGCGCGCGCGCAGCCGGTCTTCCAGCGCCAGGAATGGCTCCAGCAGCTCAGGCGGCAGGTTGTCGACGCAGTAGTAGCCGGCGTCTTCCAGCGCGCCCAGCGCAATCGACTTGCCCGAGCCGGACATGCCGGTGATGACGACCAGGTCCATGCTCATGGCGAGCGGGCTTTTCGCGCGCCGCCGCGCGGCGTGGGGCTCGGCGCGGCGTCATCGGCCGCCGGAGCATTCAGCATTTCAAGCGCGTGCGCCAGCGTGGTGTCGGAGATGCGCTCGCCGCCCAGCATGCGCGCCACCTCGCGCGTGCGCGCTTCGCCCGCAATGGGCGCCACGGTGCTGGTGGGCGCACCATCGGCCGCCGCCTGCTTGCTGACCAGCAGGTGCGCGTCGGCACACGCCGCGACCTGCGGCAGGTGGGTGACGCACAGCACCTGCCGGTCGCGCCCCAGCCGCTGCAACAACCGGCCGACGGTGGCGGCCACGGCGCCGCCAACGCCCGAATCCACCTCGTCGAACACCAGCGTGCCGACGCTGCCCAAAGCGCTGGTCGTGACGGCAATGGCCAGCGCCAGGCGCGACAGCTCACCACCCGACGCTACACGATCAATAGCGCGTGGCGCCGACCCGGCGTGCGCTGCGACCTGAAACAGCACATTTTCCAGGCCGTGCTGCGCGGGTTCGGCCAGGGGCTGCAGCGCGACTTCAAAGCGGCCGCCCTGCATGCCCAAGTCCTGCATGGCGGCGCTGACGGCCGCCGACAGGCGCGGCGCCGCCTGCTGGCGCTGGCGCGACACCGCTTGCGCGGCCTGCAGCCAGGTTTGGCGCGCGGCGTCGGCCACGGTTTGCAATTGCGCCAGGTCGCTGGCGGATTCCAGCCGCGCCAGATCGGCACGCCACGCGGCCAGCACGGAGGACAGCTCTTCCGGCGGGCGGCGAAAGCGCCGCGCCAGGCCCATCCACTGGCCCATGCGGTCGTCGAGCGCGGCGAGTTGTTCGGGGTCGAGATCGGCGCGGCGCAGGTAGGCGTGCAGGCTGTGCGCGGCGTCGCGCGCCTGCGCGATGCAGGTGTCCAGCACGTCGGCCAGGGCGGCGAACTCGGGTTCGATGGTGCGCTGATCGGCCAGTGTCGTCAGCGCGCGCTCCAGCGAGGGCAGGGCGCCTTCCTCGCCATCGTCGCCGCCTTCCAGCGCCGTGGCGGCGGCGTGCGCGGCGTCGATCAGCGCCTGCGCGTGCGACAGGCGCGCGTGGCGCTGGTTCAGCTCGTCCCATTCGCCGTCGGCCGGCGCCAGCTTGTCGAGTTCGCCGATCTGCCACAGCAGGCGTTCGCGTTCTTCGGCCAGGCTGTCTTGCGCGGCGCGCGCGGTTTGCAGGGCGGCATCGGCCTGGCGCCAGGCTTGCCAGGCGGCGGCCAGGGGTTTGGCATCGGTGCCGGCGTAGGCGTCGAGCAATTCGCGCACGGCGGCCGGCCGCGTCAGGCTTTGCCAAGCGTGCTGGCCGTGGATGTCGACCAGCCATTCACCCAGCGCGCGCAACTGCGCCAGCGTGGCCGGCGAGCCGTTGACCCAGGCGCGGCTTTTGCCGGCGGCGTCGATGGTGCGGCGCAGCAGCAGCGTGCCGGCTTCGGCGGCCGATTCGTCGTCGAAGCCTTGTTCGGCCAGCCAGGCGCGAGCGGAATCGGGCAGGTCGAATTCGGCCGCGATCTCGCAGCGCGGCTGGCCTTCGCGCACCCACAGCGCGTCGCCGCGCCCGCCCAGCACCAGTTGCAGCGCGTCGATCAGGATCGACTTGCCCGCGCCCGTCTCGCCCGTCAAGGCCGTGAAGCCGCCGCCCAGCGCCAGATCCAACGCGGGAACGATGACGAAATCACGCAGGTTCAGATGTCGCAACGCCATGCCGTCACACGCCTCCCTCGTTCCAGTGGAGTTTGGCGCGCAGCGTGTCGAAATAGCTCCAGCCCCGGGGGTGCAGAAAGCGCACGCGGTAGTCCGAGCGCCGCACGATGATGCGGTCGCCATGTTGCAGCGAGGTGATGGATTGCATGTCAAAGCTGGCGCTGGCTTCGCGCCCGCCCACGACTTCAATGACGATTTCCACCGGGTCGGCCAGCACGATGGGCCGGTTCGACAAGGTGTGCGGCGCAATCGGCACCAGCACCCAGGCCGGCACCAGCGGGTGCAGCAGCGGGCCGCCGGCCGACAGCGCGTAGGCGGTCGATCCGGTCGGCGTGGCGACGATGATGCCGTCGGCGCGGTGGTTGGCGACAAAGTGGCCATCCACCTCGACCCGCAGCTCGACCATGCTGGCCACGGCGCCGCGGTTGACCACCACATCGTTCATGGCATAGGCCTCGAACACGCATTCACCGCCGCGCATCACCTTGCCCAGCATCAGGCTGCGGTGGTCTTCCTCATACGCGCCGTGCAGCATGGCCGGCAGCGTCTGGCGGTAGTCGCCCAGCGGCAGGTCGGTGATGAAGCCCAGGCGCCCTTGGTTGATGCCGATCAGAGGCGTGCCGTAGCGCGCCAGCTGGCGGCCAATGCCCAGCATGGTGCCGTCGCCGCCCACCACCACGGCCAGGTCGCACTCGGCGCCGATGCCGGCGACGTCGAGCGCGGGGTGGTCGCGCAGACCGGTGGCTTCGGCCGTGCGCTCGGCCAGCACCACGTCGCAGCCTTGTTCCGTCAAAAAACCCGCCACGTCGGCAATGACGTCGCGGGTTGAATCGGCCACCGCGCCCGATGCGGCATCCTGGTATTTGCCGACCAGCGCGACACGGTGGAACTGAAGGCTCATCGGCAAATTACATCATAATGATTTGAATGCTCGACGACCGTTCTCGCTTGCTGTTGAAGACGCTGATCGAGCGCTACATTGCTGACGGGCAACCCGTCGGCTCGCGCACGCTGTCGCGCGCGCCGGGGCTGGAGCTGTCGCCCGCCACCATCCGCAACGTGATGTCGGATCTGGAAGACCTGGGGCTGATCGCCAGCCCGCACACCTCGGCCGGCCGCATCCCCACGGCGCGCGGCTATCGCCTGTTTGTCGACACCATGCTGACAGCGCAGCAGGGCGAGCTGGGCACGCCCACGCTGGCGGCCGAGCAGCCGCAGAAGGTGATTGCCAACGCCGCGCACCTGCTGTCCAACCTGTCGCAGTTCGTCGGCGTGGTGATGGCGCCGCGCCGCTCGTCGGCCTTCAGGCACATCGAGTTTTTGCGGTTGTCCGAGCGGCGCCTGTTGCTCATCATGGTGGCGCCCGATGGCGACGTACAAAACCGCGTGCTGTTCACCGATGCCGACTACACCGCCAGCGAGCTGCAGGAGGCGTCGAACTACCTCAACGCGCATTTCTCGGGCATGGACATCGAGCAGGTGCGCCTGCGCCTGCGGCAAGAGGTCGACACGCTGCGCGGCGAAATCGCCACGCTGATGCGCGCGGCGGTGCAGGTCGGCTCCGAAGCCATGAGCCAGGCGCAGGGCGAAGTCATCATCTCCGGCGAGCGCAACCTGCTGGCGGTGAGCGATTTCTCCAGCGACATGAACCAGCTGCGCCGCGCGTTCGATCTGTTCGAGCAGAAAGCCCAGCTGATGCGCCTGCTCGACGTCTCCAGCCAGGCCGAGGGCGTGCGCATCTTCATCGGCGGCGAGAGCCAGACCGTGCCGGTGGAAGACCTGTCGGTGGTCAGCGCGCCGTACGAGGTCGACGGCCAGGTGGTCGGCACGCTGGGCGTCATCGGCCCCACGCGCATGCCCTACAACCGCATGATCCAGATCGTCGACATCACCTCGCGCCTGGTCAGCAACGCGCTCAGTCAGGGCAAGCCGGGCGGCACCGCCTAGAATCGCTGGCTTGGCGGGCCGTTAGCTCAGTTGGTTAGAGCAGGGGACTCATAATCAAGTGGTCTGTGGCATTAATGACACACGCTGCCGAGTGAGCGCTCGAGATTGCTGTTCGTAGACCTCGGCGATGTGCTATCGCGTTGCTACCGGCGCGTTGGCTCTAGTTGTGAAAGGAAGTGGGCCGTTAGCTCAGTTGGTTAGAGCAGAGGACTCATCAAATGGTGACCACGGGGAGTAATCCTCGTTGGAAAAACTGGGTGAATTCAAGGAAACCTGTCGGCGCGAGCCGTGGCAACCTTGAGCCAAGCCCGCTGAAGACAGGTCGGAAGATCGGTAGGCGGGAAGGTGCAGAGACTAGGGTGTGAGGAAGTCGTCCAATAATCACCCAATAGCGCCCGGCGCCCCACCAGTTCGGCTGAGGGCGGTGAGATAGTCCAGGGAGCGGGGAAACTCGCGCAAACCTGAATCCTTTGGTCGTTGGTTCAAGTCCAACACGGCCTACCACTCCTGTTCATGCTTTCCCTATCGACACCTCCGATTGACGAGGTCAGACTGCCAGCAGGAAACTGGAAAAATCGATTGGCCTCTGCTTCGCCAAATTCTCAATCGACACATTTCTGATCTGCCAGCGGGGACTGCCAAGTACCGCGTACCGATTGACGGAGAGGCTGGGGAAAGAGTGGCGTATGCCTCTCACGTTACAACGCGGGCGATGAGCTGCGCCAAGTACTTGTCAAATAACTCTTGCGAACCCTGCTTGAACATTTTGATCCGGCCTGTGTGACTCAGGACTAGAAGTCCCACCGCGTGGGCAAACAGCGCTGTCACTTCGGCCAGTGCTTCATCTGGCTTCATCCCTAACGTCGTCATTGCCTCCTGAGCGTGACTCAAGGACGCACGTAGCCGTTCATTCAGGCGCTCGTTCAAGGCGGGCGTGAGACCCCGCGGTTGCATCCCTTGAAACAGATAGAAGCCTAGGTCGAGGTCACGTGGGTTCTCGCGGTAGAACCCGAAAAACGCCTCGGCGGTGCGGTGCAAGACCTCTTTTGGGCTGTCCTTGGCGGATTTATTGGCGGCGTCTACCTGTGCGTTGAGGCGGTCGAGGGATTCGCTCAACAAGGCCCCGTAAACCTCTTCCTTGCTGGCGAAGTAACTGTAGATGGCGCCGGGGGTGTAACCCGCCCGCCGCGCAATTTCGCGGACGCTGGTGCCCTCTAGCCCGTGCTCGAAGAACACCGCTCTCGCCGCGTCGAGGATGAGCGAGCGCCGAACGTCGCTCAACGCCTGCTGCCTGGATTCCTTCGTCGGATGTCCGACCTTGGCGCGTGAACGCTGGACGCGGGCAGGGGCTTTGGGGGGTGTCTCAACTTGCTTGACCATGGTTGAAATATATATTGCTCATTTTATTAAACAGTGTTTAGAATGCGGAACACTGTTAAAAAGAGCGCCCACATGAAACGAGAAGACATCCCCCCCAGCCGTGCCAACCTGATGTCCGGCGAGCAGTACCGCGAGTCCCTTCGCCAGTACAAGCCCGTCGTGTATGTCGATGGCCGATTGATCGAGAGCGTGGCCGACGAGCCGATGCTGCGCCCCGGCGTAAATGCGCTGGCCTTCACCTACGACTACGCCCTCGACAAAGCGCTGGAACCCATCGCGCTGGCGACCCAGCACAGCCGCAACCGCGTCGTGAGTCGGATGCTCCACGTCAACGAATCCTCCGGTGACCTTCTGAACAAGCTGGAGGCCGTCCGCGTGCTGTGCCAGGAGACCGGCTGCGCCCAGCGTTACCTCGCCCACGATGCCCTGAACGGCATCTTTCAGGCCGTGGCACACATCGACGACGCACGGGGAACCACGGAGCACCGCGAACGCTTCGCCGCGTATCTGGCCGATGTGCAGGATCGTGACCTGTCGCTCGGCGTGGCGATGACCGACGCGAAGGGCGACCGCAGCAAGAAGCCGCACCAGCAGGCCAACCCGGACGCCTACGTGCATGTGGTCGAGCGCAACGCCAAGGGCATCGTCATCAGTGGCACCAAGGCCATCGTCACGGGTGGCCCCTACATGCACGAATTCCTTGTCATGCCCAGTCGCAACATGGGCCGCAACGATGCCGACTTCGCGGTGTGCTGCGCCGTCCCCGTCGATGCCAAGGGCGTGACCATCGTGTCGCGGGCCGCTGGCCGTCCCGGAGAGAAGCTGGAGTACGGCGATGCCCTGTTCTCGCGCAAGTACGGGCAGTCCACCGCCGTCGTGATGTTCGACAAGGTCTTCGTGCCGTGGGGGCGTGTGTTCTACGAGTCGGAGTGGGAACTCAGCAACGTTCTGACCTACAGCTACGCCACGCACCATCGACACAGCTGCATCGCGGCGCGGGCGGGCTTCGGTGACCTGCTGATCGGGGCGGGTGCCCTCATGTGCGAGGCGAACGGCCTGGACCCAGCCACCAAGAGTAACCTGCGCGAGCCGTTGGTCGAACTCATCAAGATCACGGAGGGCTTCTACGCCTGCGGTGTCGCTGCCAGCGTCTACGCCGCGCAAGACCCGCACAGCGGCTCCTTCATGCCCGAGCCGGTATTCAGCAACATCGGCAAGCTCCTGCTCGCCAATCAAATCTATGACATGCACCGGCTGGCCCACACGGTCTCCGGCGGCCTGATCGTGGCCCTTCCCGGCCCTGATGAGGACCACAACCCGGCTACCGCCGCCAGTCTTGCGGAAGTGCTGCGGGCCAACCCGGATGTCCCGTATGACAAGCGCATCGAGGTCGCCCGCTTCATCGAAGACCTGACCGTGTCCAACCAGGGCGGCTGGTACTCCGTCATCAGCCTGCACGGTGGTGGCTCGCCTGCCGCCATGAAGCAGGAAATCTGGCGCAACTACCCGGTGGGCAGCAAGGTGGAGCTGGTCGAGCGCCTGCTCAATCGGGGCGTCCTTCATGACGAGACCCGCGCAATCACCAAGAACCGCCAGCCTGGCCGATGCTGCGACACCGGCTGCACAACGCCGGGGCAGCCCGTCATGGTGCCCCTGCCGGTGAGCCGCAAAGAATGTGTCTGACGTTGCGCGAACGAGGCGAGCTATGACCAGACGGGTCTCGGACTTCACCTACGTGTCGACCTGGCAGGGCTGGCTGTACGTGGCCTTCGTGATCGATGTGTACGCCCGGCGCATCGTGGGCTGGCGGGTAAGCAGTTCGATGCGCACGGACTTCGTGCTCGATGCCCTGGAACAGGCGCTGTATGCGCGCCAGCCTGAGCGCTGGCCGAGACGATCAACGGGCTGTACAAGGCCGAATTGATCCATCGGCGAGCCCCATGGAGGACCAAGGAGTCGGTGGAGCTGGCTACCCTCCAATGGGTGTCATGGTTCAACCACCACCGGCTGCTCGAACCCATCGGCTACATCCCGCCGGCCGAGGCTGAGGCAAACTACTACCGGCAACTCGCCAATCAGGCCTCCATGGTGGTGGCCTGACTTAAACCAACCGGCCTCCACGATTCCCGGGGCGGTTCATGCTGTCAAAACTGTAATGCCGCGGTCACCGGCACGTGGGCGCCGGATTTTTAGACTTGTCTCCGAGGTACAAGAAGGTTGTGCCTCCTGAATTCCCACCCGGGCGTTCAGTGCTCAAGGAGATCCC
>JAGOVZ010000168.1 GCA_018060485.1 Ottowia sp.
CCAGCCGCCCGACGCCAGCGGCGCCGCGATGCTGGGCGAGGGCGTGGCCGCCTTCGTGGCGCGCGCCCAGGCCGCGCGCGTGGCCGAGCGCAGCCTGGACGTGCAGTACTACATCTGGCGCCACGACCTCACCGGCCGCCTGCTGGAGCACGAGCTGATGGCCGCCGCCGAGCGCGGCGTGCGCGTGCGCCTGCTGATCGACGACATGAGCGTGGCCGGCCGCGACGACGCGCTGCTGGCCATGGACGCGCACACCAACCTCGAAGTGCGCCTGTTCAACCCGGCGCGCAACCGCGCCAGCGCGGTGCGCCGCGCGCTGGAGATGGGCCTGCGCTTTGCCGGCTTCAACCGCCGCATGCACAACAAGGCGTGGATTGCCGACAACCGGGTGGCCATCGTGGGCGGGCGCAACGTGGGCGACGAATACTTCGACGCCGCCGACACCAACTTTCACGACGCCGACCTGCTGCTGCTCGGCCCCGCCGTGGCGCAGACCAGCGACGTGTTCGACGCCTTCTGGAACTCCGCCGCCGTGGTGCCGCTGCGCGCGCTGCACCAGGGCGGCTCGCGCTGGTCGGCCGATGAATTCAGCGCCCGCCGCGCCCAGTGGTGGGTCGACGCCAAGGCCAGCCCCTGGGTGCAGGCGCTGGCCGGGCGCGACGACCTGGCCGAGAAGCTGGCGCCCGGCGGCGGGCTCACCGTGCACTGGTCGCCCAGCATCCGCGTGCTGTCCGACCCGCCCGAGAAGGCCTCGCCCCTGGCGCACCGGCAAGACCGCGCCGGCTGGCTGCTGTACGACGTGATGGCGCTGCTGTTTTCGGCCCAGCGCGACAGCTGGCTGATCTCGCCCTACTTCGTGCCGGGCGAGGGCGGCACGCTGCTGCTGGCCGGCCAGGCGCGGCGCGGCGTGCAGGTGCGCGTGCTGACCAACTCGCTGGCCGCCAACGACGTGCCCCTGGTGCACGCCGGCTACCGCGATTACCGCGCCCCACTGCTGGCCCACGGCGTTCAACTGTATGAATTGAAACCCGGCCGCCGCGGCCCGGGGCGCGAGCTGATCGGCTCCAGCGGCGCCAGCCTGCACACCAAGGCCTTCGTGGTCGATGGCGCGCGCGGCTTCGTTGGCTCGTTCAACTTCGACCCGCGCTCGGCCCAGCTCAACACCGAGATGGGCGTGGTGTTCGACCACCCGGCGCTGGCGGCCGAGGTCAAACGCCTGTTCGACGCCGGCACGCGGCCCGAGAGTGCCTGGCGCGTGACGCTGGACGAGGGCGGCGCGCTGCGCTGGCACGGCGAAGGCGGCCAGACGTGGGCGCGCGAGCCTGAAGCCAGCGCGGGCCTGCGCGCGCTGGTGTGGCTGCTGAGCTGGTTGCCGATTGAGTCGCAGCTCTAGATTGCTTCTGTATTGATAGCTGCTTGCGCTTGATGGACTGGCGCCACGCGTCGATTTGACCGAGATTGCATTACTTCAAACAGCCGGACGCGAAGGACGCAAAAGTGCCGCGAAGGACGCGAAAGAATTCAAACCGTTTGGTTTTCCTTTCGCGTCCTTCGCGAACCCTTCGCGTTCTTCGCGTCCGGTCTTGATGACGGGTCTGTCGAGCAGTCACGGCCCGTCACGCGCGCGTGCCAGAATGACCGCCTGCTTTTTCATCGGACCGCCATGACCCACCGCGCCACCAAAATCGTCGCCACCCTCGGCCCCGCGTCCAGCGATCCCGCGCTGCTGGAGGACATGATCCGCGCCGGCGTCAACGTGGTGCGGCTCAACTTCAGCCACGGCACGGCGGCCGACCACATCGAGCGCGCGCGCCTGGTGCGCGCGGCGTCCGAGCGCGCGGGGCGCGAGGTGGCCATCATGGCCGACCTGCAGGGGCCGAAGATTCGCGTCGGCAAGTTCGAGGGCGGCAAGGTCATGCTGGAGCCGGGCGCCGCCTTCGTGCTGGATGCGGCGCGCAAGGAGCCGGGCGACGTCGGCGGCGTCGGGCTGGATTACCGCGAACTGCCGCGCGACGTGAAAGCCGGCGACACCCTGCTGCTGAACGACGGCCTGATCGTGCTGACGGTGACCGAGGTGCGCGGCGACGCGGTGCACACGGTGGTCAAGCTGGGCGGCGAGCTCAGCAACAACAAGGGCATCAACAAGCAGGGCGGCGGCCTGACCGCGCCGGCGCTGACCGGCAAGGACATGGAGGACATCAAGACCGCCATGGGCTTTCAGGCCGACTACGTGGCGGTGAGTTTTCCGAAAAGCGCGACCGACATGGAAATGGCGCGCCAGCTGTGCACCGTGGCCGGCACCGAGCACAGCCACAAGCCGCAGCTGATTGCCAAAATAGAACGCGCCGAGGCGATTCCGCGCCTGACCGAAATCCTGGCCGCCAGCGACGGCATCATGGTGGCGCGCGGCGACCTGGCGGTGGAAGTGGGCAACGCGGCGGTGCCGGCACTGCAGAAAAAGATGATCCGCATGGCGCGCGACGCCGACAAGCTGGTCATCACCGCCACGCAGATGATGGAAAGCATGATCACCAACCCGGTGCCCACGCGCGCCGAGGTGAGCGACGTGGCCAACGCCGTGCTGGACGGCACCGACGCCGTGATGCTGTCGGCCGAGACGGCGGCCGGCAAATACCCGCTGGAAACCGTGCGCCAGATGGCCGCCGTGTGCGAGGCGGCCGAGGAGCACGACCCGGTGGAACTGGACGCCGATTTCAGCGGCGCCACCTTCACCCGCATCGACCAGTCGATTGCCATGGGCGCGCTGTTCACGGCCTACCACCTGGGCGCCAAGGCCATCGTGGCGCTGACCGATTCCGGCTCGACCGCGCTGTGGATGAGCCGCCACCGCGTGCGCATCCCCATCTACGCGCTCACGCCGCGCGTCAGCTCGCAGCGCAAGATGGCGCTGTACCGCAACGTGCGGCCGATGCTGATGGACACCGCCGCCGACCGCGACACGGCGCTGAAACAAGCCGAGGCCTACCTCAAGCGCCAGGACGTGGTGGCCGCCGGCGACGTCTACGCCATCACCTGCGGCGAGCCGATGGGCGCGCCCGGCGGCACCAACATGCTGCAGATCTGCCGCGTCAGCTGAGGCGCTTTTTTCGCCGCGCCGCTATGGCGCCCACGCGAGCGAGCGCACGCGCCCGGCCAGCGTGTACACCCCGCAAGCGCACGCCGTGCCCAGCAGCGCTGCCGCCAGCACGTCGGACGGGAAGTGCACGCCCAGGGCGATGCGGCTCCAACCGACCAGCAGCCCGCACAACACAGCGGCGGCGCGCCACGGCCAGCGCCACGGCCCGAGCGCCATCGACACCGCGAACGCCATCGCCACCGCCGCGTGCGAACTGGGAAACCCGTTGCCGCCCGAATGGCCCAGCCATTCGGTGCCCAGGCCCAGCATGAAAGGGCGCGGCGCCGCCACACTGTGCTTGAGCAGCGCCGCCGCCGCCCAGGCCAGGCCCATGCCGAGCAGCGCCAGCCACACCGTGCGCCGCCCGCGCGGGCCGCCAAGCGCTGCCAACGGCAGCAGCGCCATCAGCAGCACGGCCGGCAGCCACCGGCTGCACGCCATGGCCAGCCACACCAGCGCCTCGGGCGCGTCGCGCCCCAGGTTGAGCCACAGAAACACCGATGAATCGAGCGTATTCACACCCACAGCCTGCAGCGCCAGCATGACGAGCCGGTGAATGTCGCCGCGTCAGCGCGTGCGTGTCGGCACGCCGTTGGTGCTGCACCGGGTCCGCCGCCCGGCCGCCAGCCACCACACGGCGCCGCCGATGGTCCAGCACAGCCAGGCCGTCCACAGCGTGTGGCTCATGTAGTGCGCGCCGCGCACCTGTTGCACCGCGCCCAGGCCGAAACCCAGCACCAGCGCGGCGCCCAGCCACCAGGCGGCCGCGCGCGGCGACACGCGGCGCAGCCAGAACCAGCCGGCCAGGTACGCAAAGCCGGCCGACGCGTGCCCGGCCGGAAAGCAGTTGCCACCGCCGCCATCGGCCACGCCCCACAGCCAGTGCGACACGTGGGTTGCGCTGCCGCCGAATTCCTGCAGGTCCCACGGGCAGCTGGTCAGGCTGGCGCGCTTGATCAGCGACATCGCCAGCACCGAGGCCACCACGCCCAGCAGCAGCCCGATGCGCTCGCCGCGCGACAGGCGCCGCAGCACGCCGAGCGGGCGCCAGACCATCAGCGCCAGCAGCGCCGTCAGCCCCCACGACGCATTGCGCGCGCCATCGTGCAGCACCTTGGTCAGCAGCCAGTCGCTGCGGTGGGCAAAGCCGCTGGCATCGCCGAACCAGCGCGCCAGCGGCAAATCGAGCCCGCTGGCGTCCCACACGACCAGCGCCAGCAAGCCGAGCGCACTGGCGGCCAGCCACACAGAGGCGGTCGACGGCGCGGCCGCGCGGCTGGGCTCAGCGCGCCGGTCGGGGCCGTTCGTGGCGGCAAGGCTGGTCGTCATGGGGGCGATCGTGGCCGCCTCATCTGAGCGCTTTCTTAACGCCGCGCCACGTGCGCAGCGCGCCCCCGCGCCGGCGCACGGGGGTCACCGCCCCAGACAGGCCGGCGCAAGCACGCTTCGGTAAAATTGCACAAATTCCGGGCACTGGGCACGCCGTGCCCGACGACTGGTTTTCTGACTCTCCCCGAGGACCCTCCCCATGCCACTCGTTTCCATGCGCGAACTGCTGGACCACGCCGCCGCCAACCACTACGGCATCCCGGCTTTCAACGTCAACAACCTCGAGCAGGTGCAGGCCGTGATGGCGGCGGCGGACGAAGTGGGCGCGCCGGTCATCCTGCAGGCCAGCGCCGGCGCGCGCAAGTACGCGGGCGAGCACTTCATCAAGCACCTGATCGCCGCTGCCGCCGAGGCCTACCCGCACATCCCGCTGGTGATGCACCAGGACCACGGCACCTCGCCCAAGATCTGCCAGGGCGCCATCGACCTCGGTTTTGGCTCGGTGATGATGGACGGCAGCCTGCGCGAAGACGGCAAGACGCCGGCGGACTTCGACTACAACGTGCGCGTGACCCGGGAAGTGGTCGACATGGCGCACAAGGTCGGCGTGACGGTGGAGGGCGAACTGGGCTGCCTCGGCTCGCTGGAGACCGGCGAGGCGGGCGAGGAAGATGGCGTGGGCGCGGTCGGCAAGCTGAGCCACGACCAGATGCTGACCGACCCCGAGGAAGCCGCGCAGTTCGTCGCCGCCACGCAGCTCGACGCGCTGGCCATTGCCATCGGCACCAGCCACGGCGCCTACAAGTTCAGCCGGCCGCCCACTGGCGACGTGCTGGCCATCGGCCGCGTGAAGGAAATCCACGCCCGCATCCCCAACACGCACCTGGTGATGCACGGCTCGAGCAGCGTGCCGCAGGACTTGCTGGACATCATCAACCAGTTTGGCGGCCAGATGAAGCAGACCTACGGCGTGCCGGTGAAGGAGATTCAAGAAGCCATCAAGCACGGCGTGCGCAAGATCAACATCGACACCGACATCCGCATGGCCATGACCGGCGCGGTGCGCAAGTTCCAGGCCGAGAACCCCGACAAGTTCGACATGCGCGAATGGATGAAGCCCGCGCGCGAAGCCGCCAAGGCCATCTGCAAGCAGCGCTAC